>JBARBA010000485.1:0-11514 GCA_049792555.1 Anaerolineales bacterium | reverse complement strand
GCAGTGCTGTTCCGCCGCCGTACCGAAACCACCATGTAACAACAATTTCCCCGAAATATTGAGATGATACCCTGACGAGTCTTCAAAGAAACTTCCCGTTTAAGGAGGCGCGCCTGAAGTATCAGGTCTTAAGGTCTTGAACCATTGACAATCGGTTTCAAAAGCATATAATTAGTTTTTGAAACTATTAGAAAGGGAAACGAATATGACGGCTTCTGTTGACGATGTAGCCAATCAAATCTTCGAAGTCATCCCTGTGGTCATGCGCACCATCCGCAGCAAGTTCCGCGAACACCGGGCGGCGGACCTTTCGGTCGTGCAGTTCCGCGCGCTGGCTTTCATCAACCGCAAAAAGGGCGTCTCGCTTTCCGACGTGGCCGACCACATTGGGCTGACCCTGCCATCCATGTCGAAGATGGTGGATGGACTGGTCAACCGCAAGCTGGTCAGCCGCAATGAACACGACACGGACCGCCGCCGGGTCTGCCTGTCGATCACGGCGGCAGGCAAGCAGGAATTGGATGTTTCCCACGCCAATACCCAGGCTTTCCTGGCCGATAAAATTGCCGGTCTTTCGGCTCCCGAACGGGAAACCGTCAGCGCGGCGTTGCATCTTTTGCAGGGGTTATTTTCATCCGAACGCGAATCAGAATCGAACGACCCGGGCGAACCCAAATGAGTATCCTTGAAATCAAACAACTTACGCGTCGCTTTGGCGACCTGACTGCCGTCGACGGGATCAGCATCTGCGTCGAAGAAGGCGAAATCTTCGGGCTGCTGGGGCCTAACGGAGCCGGCAAAACGACGGTGCTGAAGATGTTGACGACCCTGCTGCCGCCAACCGGCGGCACGGCAACAATCGCCGGGTTTGACGTGGTGCGCCAGGCCGCCAAGGTGCGGCGGGTGATCGGGTACGTGCCGCAACTGCTCTCGGCAGACGGCGGGCTGACGGGATACGAAAACCTGCTGGTATTCTCCAGGCTGTATGACATCCCGCGCGCGGAACGCGCCGGGCGCATCCAATATTCCCTCAGCATGACGGGGCTGAAAGAGGCTGCCGAGAGACTGGTGAGCACCTATTCGGGCGGCATGATCCGCCGCCTGGAAATTGCGCAATCGATGCTGCATCATCCGCCCGTGCTGTTCCTCGACGAGCCGACCGTCGGCCTGGACCCGCTGGCGCGCAATTCCGTTTGGGAACATATCGCGCAGTTGAAGGCAAATTATGGCACAACGATTGTGTTGACCACCCATTACATGGAAGAAGCCGACAACCTGTGCAACCGCGTTGCGATTATGCACCTGGGGAAAATTGCCGCAGTCGGCACACCGGAAGAGCTGAAAACTGCGGTTGGCGGCGGCGCATCACTCGACCAGGTATTCGCCCATTATGCGGGCGCAGAATTGGATTCAGGAGGTAGTTTCCGTGAAATCTCAAGAACAAGGCGTACCGCGCGTCGCCTGGGCTGAAAACGTGCAATCGGGGCTGGAAGAAATTTTCCAGTTCTTTGAAAAGACGTTCGTAATTGTCGAACTCGAAATCCGCAAGCTGCGCCGCGACCCGAGCGACCTGTTCACGCGCGCCATCCAACCGGTGCTGTGGCTGCTGATCTTTGGACAGGTGCTCGCGCGGACGCGCGCCATCCCAACGGGGAACGTCGGCTACCTGGATTTCATGGCCCCCGGCATCCTGGCCCAAAGCGTATTGTTCATTTCGATCTTTTACGGCATTGCGATCATCTGGGAACGCGACCTCGGCATTTTGCACAAATTCCTGGCCAGCCCCACGCCGCGGGCTGCGTTGGTGCTGGGCAAAGCGCTTTCCGCGGGAGTCCGCGCGCTTTCACAGGCCGCCATCATCTACCTGCTTGCGCTGGTGTTGGGCGTCAAGGTCAACTGGAATCCCCTGGCGTTGATCGGGGTGCTGGCGGCGGTCGTGCTTGGCGCGGCGCTGTTCTCGACCTTCTCCCTGCTGATTGCCTGTATCGTCAAAACCCGCGAACGCTTTATGGGGATCGGCCAGGTCATGACCATGCCGCTGTTCTTTGCCAGCAATGCGATCTACCCGATCTCGATTATGCCGGACTGGTTGCAAGTCATCTCGCGGCTCAATCCCCTGACCTACGAAGTGGACGCGCTGCGCAGCCTGATGCTGGCCGGCGGCGTCAGCGCCTACGGCATTGGCGTGGACTTTCTTGTGTTGATCGTTGTTTCGGCGATCCTGATTTACATTGCCAGCCTCGCTTACCCGCACGTGGTCACATAGAATGACAAAAACCAATCTTAAACAATAAAGGTAACGAATGGACAACAAAACTCACTCTCACAACATTTTCGGAAAACAGATCGACTACAAATGGATCGCCTTGAGCGTGACGACCATCGGCGCGCTGATGGCCGCCATCGATAGCACGATTGTCGTTCTGGCTCTGCCCGACATGATGGTCAAACTGCACGCCGACCTGATCGAAATGATCTGGGTCATCATGGGTTACATTCTGGTCAGCACGGTCTTCCTGCTCACCTTCGGGCGCGTGGCGGATATGCTTGGCCGCGTGCGCATGTACAATCTTGGGTTTGTCATCTTCACGATTGGCTCGGCGCTATGCGGCTTCTCAGGAAATGCCGCTCAGCTTATCATCTTCCGGCTGGTGCAAGGGACGGGCGCAGCCATGATGGTGGTAAACAGTGTGGCAATCATCACGGAGGTCTTCCCGGCCAATGAGCGCGGCAAGGCCCTGGGCATTAACGCGGTAACGTTCTCGTTCGGCGGCGTTGCCGGCCCGATCCTGGGTGGGCTGATCCTGGCAGTGGCCGACTGGCGCTGGATATTCTTTATCAACGTCCCGGTCGGTATTCTGGGAGCGCTGTGGGGTTATCGTGTGCTGAAAGAAACCGGCATCCGTAAAAAAGGCGAATCTTTTGACATCGTGGGGGCAGTCAGCTTCAGTATCGGCCTGACTGCCTTGTTGATCGCCCTGACGCTGGGGATCGAGTTGAGCTTTCTATCGCCGCCCATCGTTTCGTTGTTTGCCTTATTCCTGGTGGGGATTGGTTTTTTCCTGTGGTGGGAGCGGCGGACGGAAAACCCGGTGCTCGATTTCTCGCTGTTCAATAACCGCGTCTACAACTTCTCCGTGCTGTCAGCCATGATCCAGTCATTGGCGTTGTTCGCGGTGAATTTCATGATCATTTTCTATCTCCAGGGTGTGCTCGGTTATGACGCGCTTAAAGCGGCCTTCCTGCTGATCCCCCTGCCGGTGATGACCTCCATCGTTGCCCCGTTCGGCGGCATGATTGCCGACCGCATCGGCGCGCGTGTCCCGGCCACCATCGGACTGTTGATCCAGGGAGCGGCGCTGGTAGGGTTCATGCAGTTAGGCCCTGCAACGCCCTACTGGCAAATTGCCCTGGGACTGGGCGTGATGGGCTTGGGAGGCGGTCTGTTCTACCCACCCAATACCAGCGCAGCCATGAACGCCGCGCCCAAGAACCGGCTTGGGATTGCTTCCGCCACACTGGCAACGCTGCGCCAGGCCGGGATGGTGACCAGCTTCGCGCTGTCGCTGGCGATTGCAGCCGGCAGCCTGCCGAGGGATGTGATGATGCAGTTGTTTGTCGGCACGAGCGTAACCCTCGGTTCAGCGCCGATGCTGGCTTTTGTGACCGGGATGCACAGCGCCTTTCTGGTTTCGATCATCCTGGTGGCGGTTGCTGCAACCATTTCGTTTGTGCGCGGCAAAGAAAACCGCAGCGCCCACGCCGGCGAACCAACCTCCGCAATTATGGAATAGAAACCACCACAATCCGCCGTAAGTAACACAAAAACGCGCCCAAATGGGCGCGTTTTTGTGTCAGGTCTTTCTTCGATGTGTATTTCATCCTCCATTTTTTTGGATGTCACTCTTCGTGTCGCAAGCCGAAGGATGAGTGCTAAAATATTTTGGATAGAGTTGTCCTTGCAGTGTTCCAGAATCGAGGAAGATATGCTTGTTTCGCAGCTTGGACTTAAACCCGATGCCCTACGCGGGGAAACCGTCATTGTCACCGGCGCGGGCGGCGGCATCGGTTACGAAGCCGCGCGCGCGTTGCTCTGGCTCGGCGCGAACGTGGTCATCGCCGAGATCAATCCGCAAAGTGGCTCGAAGGCCGCGCAAACGCTGGAAGCGGAGTTCGGCGAAGAGCGCGTGTGCTTCGTCGGCGCGGATGTGGGGGATGAAGCCAGCGTTCGGAATTTATACACACAGTCCCTGCGCAGCTTCGGCAGGGTGGATGCGGTCATCAACAACGCCACCATTGCGGTGCTGGGCCAGGTCAAGGATTTGCCCATTGAAGCATGGGACCGGAGTTATCGCGTCAACTTGCGCGGCCCGGTGTTAATGGCGAGGACTTTCCTGCCCGATATGATCGGGCGCAAGCATGGCGTGTTCGTGTGCGTTTCGTCCACCGGGACGGCTTTCCTGGGCGGCTATGAAACCTTCAAGGCCGCGCAGGTGCATCTCGCCAATACGCTGGATGCTGAACTTGAGGGGACCGGCGTGATTGCTTTCACGATCGGGCCGGGACTCGTTCCCACCGAAACCGCGTCGAAAGCGGTGGCGCAGCTCGCGCCGCAGATGGGCATGAGCGTGGACGAATTCTTCGAGATGAACAAGGGCGCGGTGCTTTCGGTCGAAGAGGCGGGCGCGGGGTTTGCCGCATCAATTGTTTTTGCCGAAAAATTCAGGGGGCAGGAGGTTTCGTCGATGCAGGCGCTCAAGGCGGCGGATATCCGTTTCGACGCGGGGGAGGGAGCGGATAACGAACCAGCCAGGATGAGCGCCGACAAACGGAAGCAGGCCCAGGCTTTGTGTGATGCGGCGCTGGTCACGCTCAAAGAACAATCCGACGGTTGGAAGGGTCGCTCGTTGTTCGAACGCCAATGGGTCATCCGCGATTTCAAGAAGGCAGCGGGTATGCCCGTGGAAGAATGGCTGGCGACGTTGGCGCAGTTGGCGGACGATCTGCGCGGCGAGGGCGCAATCGCGCGTCCGCCGCTCGAAAAACTTGCAGGTTACTACGACCATCTCGCGGAGATGGCAAAAGGCTACGAAAAAGACCGCGCCAAACTGGAAGAAAACTTGCGGCATGTGTATGCCTGGCGCGATGAAGTCAAAGCGCTCGCGGAGATGGTTCCATAACCCTTCACCCGGCGGGGAGTTTTTGCTTCAAGCCAAGAGAATGAAAACCTTCCATGTTCCCTTGCGTACATGTTAAGCATGGATACCACACTTGCCCCCTCCATTACCAAAGCTGCCAGCCGGCAGACCTATTACACCGTCCGTTTTTTGGCCGACCGCGAGCGGGTCGCGGATGCCTACCGCGCCTATGCCTATTTCCGTTGGGTGGACGACGCCCTCGACGCGGAAACAGGATCAGCGTCCGAGCGACGCGCTTTTATCCAGCGGCAAGAAGCGTTGCTGGAGCAGTGCTATCGGGGCGAAACGCCGCGCAACCTTCGTCCGGTTGAAGAGATGCTGGTCGGGCTGGCGCACAGCGACACGCAAAAGGACAGCGGCCTGCAATGTTACCTGCGCAATATGATGGCGGTCATGGTTTTCGACGCCGAGCGCCGCGGCAGGGTTATTTCCCAGGCCGAATTGAACGAGTATACGCGCTGGCTGGCAGGCGCGGTGACCGAAGCCATGCACTATTTCATCGGCCATTGCTGTTATTCGCCCCAGGGGGAGGCGCGCTACCTGGCGGTGACCGCCGCGCACATCACGCACATGCTGCGCGATACGCTCGACGACGTCCAGGCCGGGTATTTCAACATCCCGCGCGAAGTGCTGGATGCAGGCCGCATCACGCCGCAGGACGTGCAAAGCGACGCCTATCGCGCCTGGGTGCGGGGCCGGGTGCAGTTGGCGCGCGCGTATTTCAAGCTGGGCCGGGAATATTTGAACCGGGTTGAAAACCTGCGGTGCAGGCTGGCGGGCCTGGCCTATACCGCGCGTTTTGAAAGCGTGCTCGACTCGATCGAGCGGGACGGATATTGCCTGCGCGCCGCTTACCCGGAGCGCAAGGAATTGGGCGCAATGGCATGGGCGGGCGCGTCCATCTTTGCCTCGCTCCTCAGCCGTCACAATACGCAACCTGTGCTCGAACCTGCGCCCGCGCGCCAGCGTTTGTCGAGATAATACTGCCGTTGGTTTCGATACGGCGGAACAGCACCGCCTACCCTTCGACAAGCTCAGGACACCGCTCAACCACCATAGCTACGGGATCATCATGCAAACGAAATCTGTCATCGTTATCGGCGCGGGCATCGGCGGCATTGTCGCCGCGACGCGCCTTGCCCAACAGGGCGTCAAAGTCACCGTCATCGAGAAAAATTCACGCGCCGGGGGGCGTTGTGACCGCATCAGCCGCGAGGGCCATCATTTCGACACCGGCCCCACGCTGCTGGTCATGCCGCTTTTGTACGAGGCCGAGTTCCGGGCGTTGGGCGCGTCCATGTCTGAGCGCCTGGACTTGCAGCGCGTGGACCCCACCTATCACCTGGTCTTCGACGACGGCAGCCAACTGGCGCTAACTTCGGACATGAAGTCCATGCAGGAGCAACTCGAGACGTTCGAAGCGGGGAGCTTCCGGGGGTTTTTGCGCTACATGGACGAAGGCCATCGTCACTATCACGTCGGCATCCAAAAGCTGGTCAACCGCGATTTTCGCAAAGCCACCGATTTTTTTTCTTTGGAAAATATTCCCATCCTGTACGAACTGAAACCGCTGGTCAATCACTACGCCAACATGGCCGCTTACTTCAAGAACCCGCGTCTCAAGGCGGCTTTCAGCTTCCAAGATGTGTACATGGGGCTGAGTCCCTTCGATGCGGCTGCCACGTTTTCGCTGATGCCGTATAGCGAACTGGCGCACGGCATCTATTATCCGCGCGGCGGCATGTACAGCATCGTCGAAACGCTGGCGGCGTTGGCGCAGGAAGCCGGTGTGGAATTTATCTTTGACGCAGCCGTCGAAAAGATCGACGTGAGCGCCGCCCGCGCGCGCGGCGTTCTCCTCGCCGACGGCCAACGCCTCGCCGCCGACGCGGTGCTGGCCAACGCCGACCTGCCCTACGTCTACCAGGATTTACTGCCAGATAAAGACCTGGCCGCGGCGCTGACGCGCAAACGCTTTTCGTGCTCGGTCATCAGTTTTTTCTGGGGGATGGACAAGACCTACGAAACACTCGGCCCGCACACGCTCTTCCTGGCCGACGACTACCGCGAGAACTTCGACAGCATCATCCGCGACCTGGACCTGCCCGCCAACCCCAGCCTTTACGTCCACGCCCCGGCGCGGCTCGACCCGGCCATGTCCCCGCCCGGAGAGGATACCCTGATTGCGGTTGTGCCCGTCGGGCACATGAGCGCAAACGGCGAGCAGGACTGGGCCGCGCTGCGCGACAAGGCCCGCGCGCACGTCTTCCGCCGCCTGGCCGCCCTGGGGATCGGCGACCTGGAAGCGCATATCAAATTCGAGACCACGTTTACACCGCTTTCGTGGCACAAACGCTATAATCTGATGAAAGGTTCCACGCACGGGCTGTGTCACAACCTCATGCAATTGGGCTACCTGCGTCCGCACAACCGCCACCCGCGCTACGCCAACCTGTATTTCGCCGGCGCGAGCACCCATCCCGGCACCGGAATGCCGACGGCCATGATCTCCGGGCGCTTATCGGCGCAACGCATTTTGGACGATTTCCAGACTTGACCATAACAATCTGCCTCTCCGGGCATTAACGTGGCTTTTCCCATATCTGGTGAGCCGCCCGTAAGTCGGGATTAATCTCAATACTGTTTAGATGACAAACAGTTCTAAATCAAGGATGAATTGACGCCGCGCACCCCGACGACTTGATCGAAACCTGTGTGTTTTAGGGCGCTCGCCCCGGCGGGTTGTTTTACGACAAAATCCGGCAATTCCTGATCAGGAATTGCCGGATTTGTTTACGAGCCTGTTTGGAAGGCGGCTGGAAAAGCAGTCAGCCATAATCCTATTGAGCCACGTTTTGTTGAATGAGCCAATCGCTGTGAGGAGCATCCTGCCTTCAACTCATCACTCTTGCTGTTCCCTATTCAGGCCGGTAAGGAGCCTGCTTTTCAATCCAGCCCACATACTCAGGCAGGTCTGTGTGCCAAAGCATCTGGCGGATGGCCTGGATTTCGCCGATGTGATACCAGTAATGGTAGGTGATGCGCCGCATGGCCGAACCAATCGTCTGCCCAATGGATTTACCGTCGCGCAGCAGGTCGTTTTGCAGCGTTTCGGTCGTCAGGCCGTCGAGGAATGGGTCTGCCGCCTGCGTGACCTGATGCCAGGTGCCCAGCATGTCTCTTAATGACGGCGTGCTCGCCGGAGCGCCGTAAGCGTAAATCTCGTTCAATTCGGGGAACAACGATTGGCCTTGCGCCCGTTGCAGCCAGTAGGCTTGTTCGTGCCAGGCCAGGTGTCCCACGTCCCAACTAATGCAGTTCATGGGGCCAAAGCGGCGCGCGCCTTCCTCTTCGGGAATGTCCGCCAGTCCGCGCAGCCACTCGCTGCGGGTAAAGTGGAATTGCTCAACCAATGGATGCGTCATTCTTATCTCCTGCGCCCGCCGCCGCGCCTGCGGTTGCCGCCCGAATTGGCCGGCTTTTGCCTTTGCTGGATCGGCGCTGTCGGTTCTTCGCCCGGCAACAAGACGGGCGCATGTTGCACCTGCTGGTAGGTGTCGTCGAGCAGCATGGTGATCAGCGGCAGTTCGCTTTCGGCTTCGGCTAAGGCGCGCGCCAGCGGCTCGAAGCGGTGGCTGCGCTCGGTTTGGAGCTTGTCGCGTTCGCGCAGGCGGGCTTCGAGCAGGGCCGTCAGGCGTTCGGCCACCACGGCGGCCACGTCTTCGTCGCTGGGGATGGGCAGTTCGCGCATGGGAATTTCGTAGGCTTTGGCAATTTTTTCGAGCGCAAAGCGTTCGCCCGAGTTGACCAACGAAATCGCGGTGCCCGAGGCCCCGGCGCGCCCCGTCCGCCCGGCGCGGTGGATGTAGTTCTCGATCTCTTCGGGCGGCTCATACTGGATGACGTGCGACAGTTCGGGCAGGTCCAGCCCGCGCGCGGCCACGTCGGTGGCCACCAGGAAGCGCAGCGTGCCCTTGCGGACGCGCTCCAGCACCTTTTCGCGCTGACTCTGCGAGAGGTCGGCGCTCAACTCGTCGGCGTCGTAGCCGAAGCGTTGCAGCACCACTGCCACGTAATTGACGCGCACCTTGGTATTGCAGAAGATGAGCGCCGAAGCCGGGTTTTCCACCTCGATCAGCCGCACCAGGCTGCGGTCTTTGTCCATGCCGGGGACAATGTAATAAACATGCTCCACTTCGCTGACGTGGATATGGTCGCTGCTCAGGTTGATAAACTCCGGCTCGCGGATGAATTCGCGCGCGGTGCGCATCACCGAAAGCGGGAAGGTGGCCGAGAACATGCAGGTATGCAACGCGCGAGTCGGCAAATAGCGCCGCATCTGGAGCATGTCGGGATAAAAACCCATCGACAACATGCGGTCGGCTTCGTCAAAGATCAGGATTTTCAGGTGCTCAAGCGAAAAGGTGCGTTTCAACAGGTGGTCGAGCACGCGTCCCGGCGTGCCGACAACGACCTGCGCGCCGTTGGTCAGCGCCTGCGCCTGCGGGCCATAGCCCACACCGCCGTAGACGGTTGCGCAGCGCAGGCCGGTGGTCTTGAACAGGATGTCGGCGTCATCGCCCACCTGTTTGGCAAGTTCGCGCGTGGGGACAAGGATCAGCGCCTGGCAGACGTTGCGCGAGGCGTCGAGGCGCTCACGCAGGGGCAGCAGGAAAGCGCCGGTCTTGCCGCTGCCGGTGCGGGCCTGGATCATCATGTTGCGCCCGGCCAGCAGGTAGGGGATGCCGCGCGCCTGGACCGGCATGAGCGAGTTCCAACCGGCGCGCGAGGTGGCCTCCCGCAAAGGGACAGACAGTTGTTCGATGGTAATGTCGGGGATGGGGTTTTGAAGTTCGTTAATCGGAGTAGTCAAAAGGGGTCTCGATTCAAAGGTTAGGTTCTTACATGTTATCGAAAAAAAATCCACCACCAAGCCACAAAGAGAATTTTTTGCCGCAAAACTTCGCGCCTTCGTGAATTCGTGGTAAATGCTCTGGGTTTTCTCGTCAATCCCGGAAGAACCAAAAGTTTTTTTGCCGGGTGGTAGTTATATTTTACTCCCCTTCGGGGTTCGCGGGCTGCCGGGGTGGCAAAGGCTCAAGGTTCGCCAACAGCCGCCGGGTCGACTCGGCAATTTCGAGCACCGCCGCGTCGAAAACGGCGCTATTGGCGCGCGACGGTTTGCGGTAGCCGCTGACTTTACGCACGTACTGGAGCGCGGCTTCGCGCAGTTCGTCGTCCGAAGCCGGCAGGTCGGGGCGTCTCAGTTGTTTGATGTTACGGCACATGGGTTTCTCCTTGTTCCGGGTTTGGCAAACCCTGCTCACCTGAAATTGCAGGTTCATCGGTGGTTATTTTCATCGCCAGTTCCAGGTCATAGCCTTCGCGGCGCACACGCAGGTCGTAGTAAAGGATGACAGAAGCACTGATGCTTAACGGCATACTCTCAGCGCGCCCGATAAAGTGTAACCGAGAAGTATTCCTGGCAACAGGGCCACCAGATAGACCAGCGGAATGAATCCCCTACGGGGACAAGTTTCCGCCCTACGCTATTTTCAGATCAGTTACTTGTTTGCCTTATAATAGAACGATCATGCCTGCCAAACCCCAAATCCTTTTGACAAACGACGACGGCATCCGTTCCCCCGGGCTGTGGGCCGCCGCCCGGGCGCTTTCCCGGCTGGGGTTTGTGACCGTTGCCGCGCCGCGTGAGCAGTCTTCGGGCGCGGGGCGCAGTATGCCAGGCACATCTGACGGGTTGATCCGTGAAGAAACGCTCGAAATAAACGGCCAACCCTGGAAGGTTTATGCGGTGGGCGGGTCGCCTGCCCAGGCCGTGCTGCATGGGCTTCTTGAAATCATGCCGCAAAAACCGGATTTGCTCGTCGCGGGCATCAACTACGGCGAAAATATGTCCACCGGCATCACCATGTCGGGGACGGTCGGCGCGGCGATGGAAGCCGCATCGGTTGGAATCCCGTCCATGGCGGTTTCGCTGGAAACCCCAAAGGAGCACCACCTGTCTTATTCCACTGAAGTCGATTTTTCGACAGCCGCCCACTTTGCCGAACTCTTTGGCCGCCTGCTGCTGGAAAAACACCTGCCCGAAGGAGTAGACCTGATCAAGGTGGATATTCCCGCCAACGCTACTCCCCAAACCTGCTGGGAATGGACGCGGCTTTCACACCAACGCTACTACCGGCCCGTCAAGCCCAGGCGTTCTTCGTGGGATGTTCCCGGGGCGGTCGGTTATGAAATGGTTTTTGACTTTGAAAACGATCCGCAAGATAGCGATGTGTATGTGTTCCAGCGTAAA
>JBARBA010000484.1:0-6372 GCA_049792555.1 Anaerolineales bacterium | reverse complement strand
GTTTCGAACGGATGGGCGACTGACCGGGATGGGTCTTTCACCGGCAAGTAGGCGATGACTTTGCAGGACACGCGACGAAGTGTTACCTCGCCTTTGTCTTAGAAGAAATACTTTAAGGAGTTCACATGCTTATGCTGTATACTATAAGTCAATACTCTATTCTTTGATTAGGAGAATTAAATATGGGCAGTCAACAAGTTTTTTCCAAAGATGATTTTATCTTCATATCAGCTTTTGATGCTGATGCTGAGATTCAAAAATATAATTCAAATGCTTTAGCATTATTTACGTTAGCTTTATATCTGCGTCTTGATGATATAGATGAATTTGCTGCTGATGCTATGACCGATGGTGGTAATGATAAAAAAATTGATTTCTGTTTTATAGATCAATCCGAGAAAAAAGCGGTTATAGTACAATCCTATTTTTCGAAGACGTGGGGAAAAAACGAGTCGCCATCCAATAAAGCAAGCGATTTAAATACTGCAATTGCTTGGTTACTTTCTGCAAGCGAAAGTAATATTCCTAAAGAGCTAAAAACAAAAGCAATAGAATTGAGAAGTGCCCTTGCGAATGGGGAAATTAATCGGATTGAGATACTGTATATTCATAATTGTTATGAAAGCAAAAATGCAGAACGAGAATTGAAGACAGTAGCAGACGCAACCCGTGATAACGCAAACTCCCTGATAAAGAACAATGAAATACCACTGGTTATTTCTTATAAAGAATTCGGCCTCCATGAAATAGAAGAATTATTTCGATCACGGGATAGCGAGATATTGATCGATGATTGGCTAGACGTTCCAATTGGCAATCAAAATCAATATTTAGAAGAAAAAGGACCAAATTGGCAAGCTATACTTACAACTGTCTCAGGTCAATGGATTAGTGATTTGTATAAGAAGCAGAATGATCGACTGTTTAGCGCAAATTTTAGAGATTATATGGGAGCGGCCAGTCGTAAAGGGAATATCAATTTTGGTATTAAGCAAACTGCAGAAACTGAGCCGTCAAACTTTTGGGTGTACAACAATGGCATTACCGCATTAACAAATCAGATAGATTTGACCGACAACCAGGTTCGTATACGAGGTATTTCAATTATCAATGGCGCGCAGACTTCTGGGGCATTAGGCGAATCTTCTGATGCCGCCAATGCCTCTACTAAAGTCTTAATTAGAATCGTAGAATGCCAATCAAAAGATTTGATAGATAAAATTATTCGGTTTAACAATACTCAAAATGAGATTAAGCCTGCGGACAGGCGTAGTAATGACTCAATTCAAACCAAACTCAAGGTAGATTTTGAAAAATATTTTATTATTTATGTTCCTAGAAGGTCGGCTGCTAGAGTACCTAAAAATGCGGTGACATCAGCTCCAATAGGTTCTGCTTTGTGTGCCTTTCATGGAAATCCTCAAACATCCTATCGTAATCCAACGGAAATATTTAATGATGAAACTACCTACGCAAAAGTTTTCCCAAGTCAAATAAGTGTAGAGCATGTATTTTTGATAAAAGCATTATCAACTGCGCTTGACACCCTAAAAGCAGATTTAAAGACAAGGGTTGCGAACAACAAAACGGCTACACAGTTTGACGAAAAACAATACAGTATTTTGAAATATTCTTCATCCAAACATTTCATGTTTTATATTGTTGGATATATAGCTGAAGAAATAATGAAAAGAAAAATTAGTGATTTACATGAATGGAAAAGTAAGACCGAGTTAATTTCGCCAGCGAATGTTTCTCTTTCCAATAGTTGGCTAAATGTTCTAAGCGCAATTTTGCCGCAAATGGCAACATTAATAGAAGACTTTGGTAAAGATGCTGCTTATGAAGTTCCCCGTAGTATGGAGCAATCAAAAGAATTCGCAAGGCAACTTAAAGCCTTAATAGCTTCAAAGGAAAGACTTATAGGAGATCAATTCGAACAAATAAGAAAGCAAACTGTTGTATAGGTAATTTGAATCAATAACTTCCGAGGCTTTGCTCTCGGAAGTTTTTTGTTTTTGTAGTGCGAGTGTTTAAGGTCTGCCAAAATCTTCCAAAAACCACAGCAAACCGTCCCCCAAAATGATGGCATCATCAAAAAACATCCCCGGCCCCCGTAAAGGGGGCCGGGGAGGCGCTTGGACTTACGACGGCGTTGTGCTTGGCGGCGTCGCACCACCCTTCTTGCGGACGGGCCTGGCGCGCTCCGACTTCTTCTTCAACCCCAGCGTCTGCACCTCGTTCGAGTCGGAGCCAAATTGGGCAATGGCCTGCTCTTTGGTGCCCAAGATGGCATTGTGATAGTCCCACTCGGCTGCAGCCAGGTTATCGCGCGCCGTGGCCTGTGCCCTATCGGCGTGGATGGAAGCCTCCTGGGCTGCGTGCAGGGCAGCCTGCCGGGCTGCCAGCGCATCCTTGCTATAAGCCGCGTTGGCGGGCTGGTAATTGGCCATCGCCTGCACAACCACGTAAACCTCCTGGTCGGCTTTCAGGATGTCGGGACGAATACGAACAGTTTGATTCTTACTCATACGCTACTCCTTGGGATCCTTTCTCAGATGAATGAAAATCAGACCCGGAAGCACACCATCCGGTTCTGGAGAACACCATCACAACAGGCTGCGAATATTTTTCAAGTGTTTTGTCATGCGATTAAGTCCATTCTTAATCGCATGACACACAGGTCTTAATTCGATTAAGTCATTCAATAATCGCATGACATATATGCTGTCATCAGATTAAGACACAAATGAATAAGATTAAGTCAAAGATTAATCAAATAGCATGAATGTCTTAATTTGATTATGTAATGTCTTAATCGCAAGACATGCGCACTGTCATTCGATTAGGACACGGCTTAATTCGATTAAGTTGCCCGGGCATCGGGCACGCGAACGGCTGGAGCGCTGGCGGCTCCTTGAGCAACCGGGAAAGACCGGCGCGAATGCGGTTGGCGCTCATCTGGTTCTACCTCCTGGTTGGTGAACAAGGATGGGGATGGATTATTCACATCAATATCCAGTGTACAACTTTTTCAGCCTCGATACAATAGGCATTCGATTAAAAAGCATAGACATTTGTACTGAATTTAATGAGAAACCCTGCAGGTCGTTGTTGATTGCCACATTCCCGCCTCGAAAACAAACCAGTTGCCTCTTGACGAATTGGAACATTTGTTCTATATTAACGATGTGAGATTTGGGCCTTTTCCCCGGCTAGAAGGAGACGATAACATGAACAAAAATTACCCCACCCAATTCCTTGCCATCCTGCGCAAGAACGGCCTGCGGCGCGGGGCGGTATTCGGGATCATTTTATTGGTAGCGTTGCTGGCTTTTGAAGTCTTCAACTACAGCACCACCGACTTCGCGCTGACCGACCTGCTCGGCAAAGACCTGACGTTCGCGGGCCTGCGCTGGGCCACCATCCTGTCGATTGCCTTCTGTGGCATCGACTTTGCCGGGATCGCGCGCCTGTTCACCCCCGAACAGGGCCGCGATGAGCCTGCCGAGGTCTGGTACCTGTTCGGCGCGTGGATTTTGGCGGCAGCGATGAACGCATCCCTGACCTGGTGGGGCGTGGCAGTTGCAATCAGCAACCACACTCCGCTCGGCTCGGCCATCATCGGACGGTCGATGTTGACCCAGGTGATCCCCGTTTTTGTGGCGATCATGGTCTGGATCATCCGCCTGCTGCTGATCGGCACCTTTTCGATGGCCGGTGAGCGCCTGTTCTCGATGACCGATCAGCGGCCCACGTACGAAAAGCCGGCCACCCGCTTCGACCAACTCCCCGCCCGCCCGGCGACGAACTATGCCGCTTCCCCGCGCCCGGCTGCCACGCTCGCCCGCCCGCAGTCCGTGACCCCTGCGCCGCACCCCGTGCGCCCCGAACCAAGCTACCACCCGGTCGGGATGGCCGCCAAATCCTACGAGGACGACCCGGCTCCCCGGCGCTAAATAGGTAATGAACGTCAAACCCGGTAAGAATGCAGCCGCGCTGCGCTCTTACCGGGTTTTGCTATACTTGTTACCAATTATTGGGGCGCGTTTCATTTCATTTGAAGACTCCCAGAATGTAGCGTATTGCGTATTCCGTTTTGAAGGTTTTACGCAACATTATCCCGTAGCATAGCGGAGTGGACGCAATACGCAATACGGATTTATCTCAACTCATTTGCGAAGTAACCGCGCCCTTTGGTTGAAACACACCCAAATTATTTACGACGGGTAAAGAAGGTCTGCAAAGCAGAACGCCCCCAGTTGATGTTACGCAGGTGATCGAGCCTGTAGGTAAAGCGCGCCGGCAGGAAGCCAAAGACGCGCGGGATGGTATCCACGGCGCAGGTGCGGTTGTTGGAAAAATAATCCACCCAAAAGGTGGAGAGCGGGAAGCCCGGCATGGCGCTTTCCATCATGATCGTCAGCGCGCGCATGTAAGGCAAGCCCAATGGAACAAGCGGACGTTTTTTTTTGATCGTTTCAAGAATGATTTCAACCGCCTGACGGAAGGGGAAATATTCCGCGCCGCCAACTTCAATCGTCTGGTTCAAAGTATCCGGGTTTTCCAACGACCATAAAAGACAGGTCACCAGGTCTTCCACCCATAACGGTTGAAACAACACTTCGCCGTCGCGTGGCATAAATACAAAGGGGAACGTTGAAAGGATACGCGCGAAGCTGGTGGTGAAATGGTCTTCCGGGCCATATAGCAGCGCCGAGCGGAAGATGGTATACGGCACGCCGCTTTTACGGATGTGCTCTTCGGCAATCCCCTTCACTTTGAGCAACGGATAGTACGAAGAACGGTCTGCGCCCAGGTGGCTGATATAGAAAAAGCGCCGCACACGCGATTCGGAAGCCGCGCGCGCCAGATTGTAAGTGCCGCGCGCGTCGGTTTCAAGGATATTGCCGCGCGCGCCCTGCTGCTCGGCCCCCGCCAGGTGATAGACCATATCCACGCCGCGCAGGGCGGCGCGCAAACCGCGCTCATCGTTCAGGCCGACGACGGCCACTTCGACGGGAACGCCGCGCGGCAAATTGGGGGTGCGCGGCGAAGGGCGGATTAACGTGCGCACTTGTTGGCCGTTTGCCACCAACTGTCGCACCAACGCCCGGCCAACGAACCCGGTACCACCTGTCACCAGAATCATGCTGACGATTATAAACCAGATATTTTTAGGTGTCGCATTTGCACCCACCTTCTAGTTAAGAAAAAAACCATAGCTTGTAAGCTATGGTTTGGAGAAAGTTGCGGGGGAAGGACTCGAACCTTCGACCTCCGGGTTATGAGCCCGACGAGCTGCCACTGCTCTACCCCGCGTCGTTTACGACGGACGCCAATATTACTACAGAGACAGGGCAGCGTCAAGGACTGACGAAGCATTCCACGCTATACAGGTATGCAAGCCCCTGAATGCGATCATCATCCTGACGGATGACCAGGCGCGCAGCCATCTTTTTGTCCACCTTGTAGGGAATGGTTGCATTGAAAGGCTGGTAGGCGCCATCGGCGTGTTGGAGAGTCAGGATGCGCGAGCCAAGCAAGTTCCCATCCACATCGAAGAGTTCCATGACCATTGGCAGGTCGTTCATTGGCTGGATTTCGCCCTGAATGTCGAGCACACCGCCGCTGACTTCGTCGTCCCATTTGGGCGCGCGCAGGAGAACGCGCTCGACGGGCGGGTAAGGCGGATTCAACTGGTTCTCCCCCACCGAGAGCAGCAACAGGCGCACAGAGTTAAGCGCCTGCATGTGGCCGCCTTGATCGAAGGTGCTGATTTGCAGGCGGGCTGTCTCTGCCGCGCCATGGATTTCGAAAGCAACTTTTTCAGAAACTTTGGTGGTGCTGTCGGTGGCAAAGGTGCGGAACGTTTTTGTATAGAGTTGCCGGCCATCTTCACCAATCAACTCGATGCGCGTGTTGCCCACAAAATCGGGGGAGATGTGAACAACAAAGTCAATCGGCGAGACGACTTTCGACATCGGCCCCGGCGCGGCAATGCGCAGCAGGATGGCTTTGGGGTTGAGGGTGGGCGTGGAGGTGATCGTTGGCGTGAGCGTGGGAGTGCGGGTGATCCTCAACGTGAGGGTAATTGTCGGCGTTAGCGTGACCGAGGGGGTGGGCGCAAACGTGTCAGATGGAGCAATCTCAAGGCTGGCAACCGGCTCGGATACCGGGGGAACGGTTGCGGGTGGATTCGATCCGTCTGCTGTGGGTGTTGGTGAAGCGCCCACAGACGGCGAGCGCTGTGGGGTGCGAACCGGCCGTTTAACGGGCGTTGTCAAAAAACTACAGCCAAGCAGCAGGCAAAGGCCCACTAACACGAGGAAAATTCTAACCAGGCGCAGCATTCTTTTGGCGCGTTTACAG
>JBARBA010000483.1:0-1540 GCA_049792555.1 Anaerolineales bacterium | reverse complement strand
CCCACCCCAAGAATGCCCCGTCTTTTGATATAGCAAACGTTAACCGGCGCAGCCGCTCTCCAACCCCGGTGAGAGACAGCGGTTGCGCTTTCACTTTGCGCGCCTGTTGGCGGCGCGCCCCCCCTGCTCCCATCCCGGTCCTTTGGGAATTTCCCGCCAGCCGTACGTCGAAATGAATTTCGACGTACGGTTTCGCCGCCAGCTATGGAAACAGAAGGGGCGTCAGCCCGCAGTGGAGCAGAAACCACTCTAAAAAACGACGCCAAAAAAGAGGAAACCACGAAAGGAGATCGAATGACAGTCAACACGCATACCAAGTACATCGTTTACAACCACAACGGCACCGGAGTCCGCCACCATCACTTCGGGCCGCAGAACAACATCATCGACGAGGCGGACGGCACCGCCACGACGGGCAACCAGCACGTGGCGCAGGGTTTCCCCTGGCAGTTTTACCAGGGGCAAAACGTGCCCTTTGCCTTCATGTCGGTGCATGGCGCGGCGGACGGCAACCACCTGTACACCAGTCCCGGCAACCAGTCGGTACCGGTGGGCAACACGGATATCGACGTGCTGGTGGTCTACGCGCCTCCCGGCGGCATCGGCGGCCCCGACGGCGGCCCCGGCGTCTGGGTGGACGCTTTCGACGTCAACCTGGGCGATTTCTCGGACGCCCTGGACTTTATCCAGGTGCTGACGCCGCCCACGCCGCCCGACACGCCGGACGCCCCCAAGACGACCTACGCCAACGTCGAAGGGGTGGTTTCCACGCTGACGGCGGAAAACATCCGCGCCAGCCTGGCGGTGGATGGCGGCGTGCCCTTCGTGGAATGGAAAAAGATCATGCCGATGGAGACCGAGGTCAGCGCGCGCGAGGTGGACCTGACGCAGGCCGAAAGCGGCGAAATCTGGCTGGCCTTTTACCAGACCGTCGCCCCGAACGTCAGCATCCCCGACTTGCGCGGCAAACTGGCCGAGACCATGGGGCGCTGGATCGATGACGATTACTGCGGCACGCCTTATCCGCACCACATTGGGCCAAACGGGCCGGTTTTCCAGGTCTCCATACCGCCTGAATTCACCAGATCGTTGACCCCCGCACAGTTGCAACAACTGGCGACCCTTTCGAAAGAATATGCCAGCGTTGCCACAAGCGCATACGCTGCGATGACCAAAGTCACCAATCTTTTGGGAGCAATCGGGAATATCTTCCAGGGCAGGCTGGGATAGTAATAAAAAAGGACGCGGCCCAATTGCCGCGTCCTTTTTATAATGTTTGAATGTATCATCTCAATCATCGGTGGTTGAGTAGGCGGCGGTGTTGTCCCGCCGCCGTATCGAAACCACCTTGCAACAACAAATCCCCCTAAATTTTGAGATGATACGTTTGAATGTTCGAATCAGGGCTGTTTGGCGTGTTTGCGATAATACCCGCCCATCCATTGGTTGACCAGTCCATCCACAAAGTAGGCCAGCCGGTTCAGGCCAAAGGCCGGCTGCTTGCCGCGCGCCTTTGGCAACTCGTCCGCGATGGTGATGG
>JBARBA010000482.1:0-15036 GCA_049792555.1 Anaerolineales bacterium | reverse complement strand
ACTGCTATGGTATGATCTGACATGGTAATGGGTTCCTCGCATGATTTTGTCTTTCGCAAAACAAGGTTACCATGTTTGGGACCCTTTACCACCCCTTTTTATATCTTCAGTTAGCGGAAACTAAAGTTCAAACAATTGTTTGCAGGTTAGACGGGATTGCTTCGGGCTGACGCCCTCGCAATGACAAATTTATTGAGGTGGCTGAGTAACGATTATTTGAATAATGCGGACGGGAATTATATCCTCACAAGACTTGAGATAATAACACGCCGCCGCAATTTGAAAAGTTTTTTCAGCGCCGATCATTTACCATTAACGATAACCATCTTACCTCATCCAATGTGAATAATTTGTGGAGGTTTTTAGTCTATTTTCGCCGCGTTTACAAAAAGAAGGGTATGATTACCGGCTGATTTCACTTACGAGTACAAGGTACGAGTACAAGGCACATCCCATGGACCACATCAAAAAACTGACAAGATTTCTCAAACCCTATTGGAAGCGCGCTACGGTGGCGCTGATCCTGCTGACCTCGCTGGTCTTCATGGATTTAGCCATCCCGCGCCTGATCGAACGCATCATCGACCAGGGCATCACCGCCAAAAACCAGTCGGTCGTGCTCCAGACCTCCCTGGTGATGATCGGCATCTCCATCTTGAGCGCCGTCATTGCCGTGGCCAACAGCGTTCTTTCGGTGCAGGTCGGCGAAGGCCTGGCGCGCGATTTGCGCGAGGCGCTCTTCGCCAAAATCCAGACCTACTCCTTCGGCAACCTCGACCGGCAGAATACCGGGCAACTGATGGTGCGCCTGACCAGTGACGTCGGCGCGCTCAAACTGCTGACCCAGGTGTCCCTGCGCATCGGCACGCGCGCCCCGCTGCTGATGGTCGGCAGCCTGATCCTGATGTTCAGCACCAGCCAGAACCTGGCGTTGACCATGCTCCCGCTGCTGCTGGTCACCACGGTGCTGATCGTTTTCTTCATCGTCAAGATGGAACCGCTGTTCCTTTCGGTGCAGCAAAAGCTGGACCGGCTCAACACCGTCCTGCAAGAGAACGTGGCCGGGGTTTACCTGGTCAAGGCCTTCGTGCGCGCCGATTTCGAAGGCAAACGTTTCGAGGTCGCCAACGAAGACTTTGCCGCGCGCTCGATCAAGGTGATGGAATTCATGTCCAGCATGTCGCCGGCGCTGACCATGTGCGTCAACATCGGTATGGTAATCGTCATCTGGGCCGGCGGGCTGCAATCCATCCGCGGCGACCTGACCATCGGGCAGATCGTGGCCTTCACCAATTACCTGCTGACCGTGATGACGCCGTTGACGATGATGACCATGCTCTCGAACAACTGGGCCAACGGCATTGTCTCTGCCAAGCGCGTGGACGAAATCCTGGATACCGTGCCCGAAGTGCAGGACGCCCCCGACGCCGTCTCGCTGCCCGATGACGCGCCGGGCCGCGTCGTTTTTGAGCACGTCTCGTTCCACTACAAAAACAGCAGCGACGAACCCGTGCTGGAAGACGTCAACCTGGTCATCGAACCGGGACAGACCGTCGCCGTGCTGGGGGCTACCGGGTCGGGCAAATCGACGCTGGCGCATCTCGTGCCTCGTTTTTATGACGCCGTTTCGGGTCGGGTTTTGATCGACGGGGTGGACGCGCGCTGCATCCGGCAGGATTCGCTGCTTTCGAAGATCGCCATCGTCCCCCAGGAAACGATCCTGTTTTCCGGCACGGTGCGCGATAACATCCGCTACGGCAACCCGTCGGCCAGCGAGGAACAGGTCGTGGCTGCGGCGAAAGCCGCGCAGGCGCACGATTTTATCGCGGGATTCCCCCAGGGTTACGACACCCACATCGAAGAGCGCGGCGTCAACCTGTCGGGCGGGCAGAAGCAGCGCGTCGCCATCGCGCGGGCGCTGCTCACCCGTCCGAAAATCTTGATCCTCGACGACAGCACCAGCGCCGTGGACGTGGAGACCGAGACCAAAATCCAGGACGCGCTGGCGACCCAGGCGTTCAACCACACCACGCTCGTGGTGGCGCAGCGCATCAGCACCGTGCTGCGCGCCGACAAGATCGTGGTCATCGACGATGGCCGCATCGCCGCCGAGGGCACCCACACCGAATTGATGCAATCCAGCCCCATTTACCGCGAGATTTACGAGTCGCAGTTGGGCAACGGCGTCCGGTTGGAAGAAGCGGCCCTCAGCACACAGCAAGAAAATTAACCACGAAGTCACCAAGTCACGAAGAATCCTTTGGGGTTTCCTTCAAGACTTGGTGTCTTCGTGGCTTCGTGGTTAAAGATTTTTTCCGGCTTGTCCGGGTTAGGACATACACCCAATGAGTCTTCAATCTTCATCTTCCGGCGGCGACACCAGGAACATCCGCGCCAGTATGCAGCGGCGGCCCGCCCAGGTGGGCGTCATCGAAAAAGCGCGCAACCCGCGCAGCGCCCTGGCGCGACTGCTGCCGTATCTTCTCCCGTTCAAGGTCGGGCTGGTCGGCGTGCTGGTTTTCGTAATCGTTTACACCCTGCTGGGACTGGTCGGCCCGTACCTGATGGGCCTGGCCATCGACCGCTACATCGCCACCAAAGACATGCTGGGGCTGGCGCAGGTCGCCATCTGGATGCTGGTCGTCTTCCTGTTGAACAACCTGTTCCAGGCCATCGCCGGTTGGGTCATGGCGGCCATCTCGCAGCGCGCCTTGAAGAACCTGCGCCGCGATCTGTTCGGACACCTGCAAACCCTGCCGCTCAGTTTCTTCGACCGCAACCCTGCCGGGGAACTGATGAGCCGCCTGACCAACGACATCGACGCCATCAACCAGGCCGTCTCGCAAAACGTCACCAGCCTGCTGGCCAGCGTGCTTTCGTTGGTCGGCATCCTGATCGCCATGTTCGTGCTCGACCGCTGGCTGGCGCTGGCCGCCGTGTTGGTCGTGCCGATCATGTTTGGGTTCACCGAGTTCGTGGCGCGCTATACGCGCCGGGGTTTCCGCGAGTTGCAGAAGCACCTGGGCGGGCTGAACGGCGCAATGGAAGAAGGCATCAGCGGCGGGAAAGTGGTCAAAGCCTTCCGCCGCAACCAATCCGTCATGGACGATTTCCGCCGTCACAACCAGGAAGTCTTCAAGGCGGGCGTCTACGCCAACAGTTACGCCCTTCTGCTCATGCCATTGACCACCGTGCTGGGCAACTTTTTCGTGATCGTGCTGGCGGGGTTGGGCGGTTGGCTGGCGCTGCAAGGGCTGGTCAGCGTGGGCATCATCGCCACGTTCATCACCTACGGCCAGAACTTCACCAACCCCCTGCGCCAACTGGCCAACATGTACAACTCCATCCAGGCCGCGCTGGCCGGGGCGGAGCGCGTCTTCGAGATCATCGACAGCCCGTCGGAAGTGGACGACGCGCCCGAAGCGCAACCGCTCCAGCCGATGCGCGGGCACCGCGTGCAATTCGACCACGTGCGCTTCGGCTACCGCCCCGACAATTTGATCATCAAGGATATGACGCTCGACGCCCACGCCGGGAAGACGATTGCGCTGGTGGGACCGACCGGCGCGGGCAAGACGACCATCATCAACCTGCTGACGCGCTTCTACGAGATCAACGACGGCAGCATCGAGATCGACGGGACGGACATCCGCGACATCCGAAAGGACGATCTGCGCCGTCAGCTGGGGTTGGTTCTCCAGGACACGTTCCTGTTTTCGGGGAGCGTGATGGAGAACATCCGCTACGGGCGACTGGCTGCCAGCGACGAGGAAGTCGTCGAAGCGGCGAAAATGGCCGACGCCGACCATTTCATCCGCCAACTGCCGCAGGGCTACGCCACCAGCCTTTCGGAGCGCGCCGCCAACCTGAGCCAGGGACAGCGCCAGATGCTGGCGATTGCGCGCGCCATCCTGGCCGACCCCGGCATTTTGATCTTGGACGAAGCCACCAGCAGCGTGGACACGCGCACGGAGGTGCGCATCCAGAGGGCTTTGCTGCGCCTGATGGAGGGCCGCACCAGCTTCGTCATCGCCCACCGCCTGAGCACCATCCGCGACGCCGACCAGGTGGTGGTGATCAACAACGGCGAGGTCATCGAAAAGGGCACGCACCAGGAACTGCTCGACCGGCGCGGGTTTTATCATAAGTTGTACGTCAGCCAGTTCAAGGGGCAGGCGATTTAGTCCGCAGATTGCGCAGATTTTCGCAGATTTTTCCCAAACCTCCGAGTTCTCAAAGAACTCGGAGGTTTGTTTTGTTAGCGCTAACTCTGCGGGGGAGTTGCATCGTCTGCCTTGCGGCGGCGCTTGCGGTTGCTGTATTCGGACTTTTTCTTGATGCCCAACGATTGGACTTCGTTGGAGTCATTGCCGTATTGGGCAATGACCTGTTGTTTGACGCCCAGGACGACGTTGTGGTAATGCCATTCGGCGGCGACGGCGTTATCGCGCGCGGACTCCAGCATTTTGCGCGCCATGAGTTCGGCCTGGCGCGCGGACTGCATTTCGGCGTAAGCGGCCTCGAAGGCCTCCAGGCTGTAGGCGGGGTTGACGGCGTGGTAATCGCTCAAGCCCTGGACGACGATGCGGGCGTCTTCATCGGCTTTGAGCAAGACCGGGCGCAGGTGTTGGTTTTCGTTTTTTGCCATGATTTGTTCTCCTGGGATGGATAGCAAACCCTAAAGGTCTTTTCGACATAAAAAGCGCACATTCAGGCGATGCTTTTTGACGTAAAAGTCCACTCGTCGGGCCATGAAGACCTTTAGGGTTTTGACACGTTGTCGCTTTTTGATATTATACCGTCATATTCTAGTGTTACGGCATCATATTTTTATGCAAGTTTTTATCTTAAATATCAGACATGCTAATATTTAAATATTAGCATGTCTGATTTTTATATTAATATATGGCACATAGATATTACAAGATCATATCAATAAGACAGAAAATCATATTTAAATGTTACGCCGTCACATCACGATGTGACGGCGTCCTATGGCAATGTCGCTGTTCACGGGCGTTGTGCGGGCCGAGTCCGGCGTCAGAGAATGCCATCTGCTGGTCGAAGGTAAGTCGGATTGGCAATCCGACTTACGGGTGGCGGATTACTGCGCCCCAATGAACCGGTATTCTTTTGGCAATCGTCGGGGGGTCAGGCGATTTTTTCTGCTTTCATCCCTTCGACAGGCTCAGGGCAAGCTTTCATCCTTCATCCTTTGTACCTTCCAGCCTTCCAATCAGCCTGCCCGCTTCCTCATACGCCACCTTATAAACGTACTCCCCGCCATCGCAGGTCGCCAACGCGCGCGCCTGCCTGGCGTGCATCAAGGCCGTCTCTCTGCCGCCCCACTCACTACTCTCTGCTCTCTTTTCTCTACTCTCTGCCAGCTCTACCAGGAACAGATTCACATCCGCCCCCTGCAAGACGTAGCCGCTGCGCTCGGTGATCAGCAGCGCTTCGCGCGCGAGACGCAAAGCTCCGGCGGTCTCTCCTTGTAGATGGCGTAGCTTGGCGACTTCGAGCAAAATATCGGCTTCATGCTCAACCAGATTGATCGCCCGGCAGCGGCGCAGGGCTTCGCCCAGGTGCGTTTCGGCCTGGGATAAATCATTGCTGACACGGTAAGCCGCGCCGAGCAGCCAGTGAGCGCGAATGTAATCACGCGGATGCGGGTATCTCTGCTTTGTATCCTCATTTGCCAGTTCAAGAGCGCGCTTTGCACATTCGCTTGCAGATTTTAGACTGCAGATTGCTGATTGTGGATTGGCACGTGTCATTAACAGGTAGTACAAAGCATAATATGCCCAAGCATATCCTCCTGATTGAGAATTTCCTCGCTTTTCAAACATATCTATCGCTACATGCGCTTCTTGTTCAGCATCTTGCCACTCTCCAATGGTTGATAATACCCGCCCAAGTTCCCTATGACCGATGGCTTCATGAAATTCATCCTCAATCTCATGGCCCAACTCAATGCTGCGGCGATGGTTGCGCTCTGCTTGCGCCAGCGTGCCGATGGATAGTTGCTGCGTCGCCATGTTCCCCAGCCCAATGGCGATATTTCGCTTGGTGCCCGCTTTTTCTCGAATGGCAATTTGCATTTCAAACAGCGGAATAGCGCGGCGCGGTTGTCCGCTCAGGGAGTAGGCGTTGGCAAGCTGGTTTAAAATAAAAGCCTGCGCGCCATCCCGTTTGAGTTTTGGTAAGTTGTTTTGTCCATCAGGGAAAAGGGCATTAAGTAATTCAACATCCAGTTGATATGCCCCAAATTGAAAATGAATCGTTTCGACAATGCGATGGTAATAGATATCCATTGCCTCATCAAACTTTCCCGCCCTGACCAGATGATGGTACAGTTCGATCACCGCGGCCAGGTCGTCCAGTTTTTCCACCTTTTCGGGTTCGGGTACGGCGGCAAAGTAATCGGCCAGGCGGGTGTGGGCGCTGACTTTGTCAGGGGCGGTCAAGCGCTCGTAGGCGTAGCGGCGGACGATGGGGTGCAGATCGAAGGCAGAGAGTAGATGATTAGAAGAGGAGAGAGTAGTAACCTGCAAGAGGCCGCGGTCTTGCAGGTCGTTAAGGGCCTGGTCGAGGTGCGCGGGGGAAAAGATCGTTTTGATCGTGTCGTAATCCACTGAGCCGCGCAGGCAGGCGATCTGGCTCAATAGCTGTTGGCGCTCGGCGGGCAGGGTTTCGTAGGCGGCTTTCAGGATGTGATCTTTGTGGTTCTTGATGTCGCCGATGATTTTGTATTTCCCGGCGGCGCGCATGTCGCGGGGGTACTGGAAGTCCTTTTTGATCAGCCCGGCCAGCAGGTTCAGGCTGAGCGGGTGGTAGTCGTACGGCGCGCAGGCGGCTTCGACTTCGGCGCGCGTGGCCGTGATCTTTTCTTTTTCGGTGAAGAAGGTATAGGCGTCGTCGGGTGTGAGGGCCGTCAGTTCTTTCGCGCAGCAGCCCGGCTGGAGTTCGCCGTCCTGATATTCGAGCACGTGCGGGCAAAGGCGCGTGGTCATCAGGATTTTGCTGCGCAGGCTGGGGTCGTTCAGGCCGCGCAGGAAGTCATCTGCCGCCGGTGAAACGCAATCCCTGCCGCGCGCTTCTTCCTCGGTCTCCGGTCCATCACCTTCCGTCTCGCCGTCCCCCTGATAGGCTGCGCCCATGCCGCTGAAAGCCCGCAGTACGCGCTCGAAACCGTCCAGCACCAGCAGGATGTCGGCAGATTGCAATTGCTCCAACAACCTGGCGGTCTGCTGGCGGGGGTTTATGCTGTTGGCGTCTTTGACGCCGAGATATTCGAGCGTGTCGCCCAGGAAGTGCTCGAAGCTGGCGTCGCCTTCGTAGAAGCTCCACCACGAGACGCGCTGCCATTTATTTTTATCGACATCGTTGTTGAGCCAATACCAGGAAAGCGCGCTTTTGCCAAATCCGCCCAGGGCGCGCAGGATGAAAAGCGGTTGCCCGTCGGCGTTCAGCCAATCAGTGAGCAGTTTGCGCTCGGCGACGCGCCCGGTGAAGTTGGGCCGGTCGCCGTAGCGGTGGGGGAAGTGCCAGTGTTGGACGGTGGACGGTAGACCGAGGACGGTAGGGGCTGCGTGGTCGCCGGGAGCTTGACCGGTAATACCGCAGTAAAGGCGGTGGAGCGCATCTTGATCGTCCAGCCCGGCGCGGAAGTCCACCCAGGAGGCGAGTTGTAAAAAGCCTGGCAGGTTCAAATCCTTGCTATCCGGCGCGCCGGGTAGCAGAACGGGGATGACGCGCAGTTGCGAATTGCCCACGCGCTTTGCGATGGCCGCGCGCATCTCCACGCTTTCCCATGGCCCGATGCCGGACGGGCCGATGAACACCGTTACCGTGCGGCAATCAGCCAGCGCCCTTTCAAGCGCTTCCTGCACAAGTTCGCCGGGGATGATGTTCCAGCTATCCAGCCAGACTTTGATCTGGTATTGATCGCGCAGCAGGCGCGCGATGTGTTCAACGGCAGGCTTGTCGCTGCTGTTGTGGCTCAGGAAGACGTCAAAGTTGTAGGTGTTTGCCATACCGTGCCCTCGCTATACTGATGTGGTCTTGATTGCTTACCACCAGCCGCCTGAAAACTTGTGGTGGTTGAGTAGCCGAAGGCGTACACTGCACCGAACGCAGTGCAGGTTTCGAAACCACATACTACAGGCGCTTGGTGGTTACTGTTGGTTTCGACACCAGCCCTGGCGGGCGGTGCCAGGGTACGGGCGGGACAGCACCGCCCTACTCAACCAACGACGTATTCTTCTGGCAATTGTCCGGCGGTTAGGTGTTTTTTTTCATCCTTCATCCTTCCGCTTTCATCCTTTATTTAGAACCCCGCCAGCTTCGAAAAATCGGCGATGCCGGACGAGAGC
Organism: Anaerolineales bacterium; assembly: GCA_049792555.1. Taxonomy (GTDB): domain Bacteria; phylum Chloroflexota; class Anaerolineae; order Anaerolineales; family Villigracilaceae; genus UBA5195. The sequence continues at coordinate 6,661 of JBARBA010000482.1, read as the reverse complement.
GCGACGATGCTTTGCACCAGGGCCAGGCGGTTTTGCTTGACCTGGGGGTCTTCGGCCATGACCAGCACTTTGTCGAAGAACAGGTTGATGGCGGGCATCAGGATGACGATGATGTTGAGAAATTCATCCACGGTGCAGGCCGAACACGCAACGCTGGTGAGCATCGCATCGTAGAGTTGCTTTTCTTCGGCTTCGACAAAGAGGGCGGGGTCCACGCTTTGCTGCTCCACGCGCTGGCTGCGCGTGATGCGCACACAGCGCGCGAAGGCCGGCAGGATCATGTCCCAATCGGGGCGCACCACCCAGGCTTGCAGCGCGTGGGCGGCGCGGGCGCAGGCAGCCGGATCGTGGGATTGGGCCGCCAAAACGGCGTCGACTACATCGTGACGGAACCCGTCATCGGCCAGGACAACCCGCAGGCGACCGGCGATGAACTCCAACACCTGGGTTTTTACTTCGTCTGAAACGGGGATCGGCTGCGTGGCGGCAGATTTCTCGACGGCGACGCGCAGGTCGAAATCGAGGTCGTGCTCGATGAGCGGCTGCACCGTCCCGATGGCGGCGCGGCGCAGGCCGAAGGGGTCCTTTGCGCCGGTGGGGATCAACCCGGCGGCGAACAGCCCGACAAGTGAATCGATGCGGTCGGCCAGCGCCACCGCCAACCCGACATTGGTGTGCGGAATGGGCTGGTACTGCTCGCCGATGGCGACGGCCACGTCTTTGTCTTCGCCGGAGCGCAGGGCGTATTCGCGCCCGATGATGCCTTGCAGCGAGGTCATTTCGGTGACCATTTGGGTGGTGAGGTCGGCTTTGGCGAGGAACGTCGCGCGCTGCGTATTGCGTATTTCGTCTTCCGTAAGATGGAGCATTTGCGCAAGTTCTGCCGAGAGCTTCAACATGCGCTCGGATTTATCGAGCATGGAACCGAGTTTGGTCTGAAAGATCAGTTTTTCGAGACCGGCGCGGTAGTATTCCAATGGTTGCTTCACGTCTTCGCGCACGAAGAAGTTGGCGTCGGCAAAGCGCGCGCCGAGCACGTGTTCGTTGCCGTGTTTGACGGTGTCGAGGTATTCGGAGTCGCCGTTGCGGATGGCGATGAAGTAGGGCAAGAGCGTCGAAGGTCGAACGTCGGACGTCAGGTTGCCGACGTTGGACATTCGACTTTCAACCGGGAAGTATCGTTGGTGCTTCTTCATCACCGAAATGAGCACGTCGCGCGGCAGGGCCAGGAAATCGGCGTTGAAGCCGCCCAGGACGGCAGTCGGCATTTCGATCAGGTTGGTCACTTCGGCCAGCAGCCCCGGCTCGATGATGGCTTCGCCGCCCACAGACGCGGCCGCTTTTTTGACCATCTCGACGATCAAGCGGCTGCGCTCGTCGAGGTCGAGCACGATGCACGCCTGCCGGATGACGTCAAAGTATTGATCCGCCGAGGGGATGATCGTTTCAGGCGAGTCGTAGGGGCGCAGGCCGCGGCTGACGTTGCCCGCCGCGACGCCCGCATATTCAAACGGGATAACCGTCTCACCCAGCAGCGCCACCAACCAGCGGACGGGGCGCGAGAAGGCCACGCCGCTGCTGTTCCATTTCATCGATTTTTCAAACTTGATGCCGGCCACGAAGGCGGGCAACGCTTCGGCCAGCACCTCGGGCGCGGGGCGTCCGGTCTTTTTGACAACGGCCACGACGTACTTGTTGCCGTCATATTCGCGGATTTGCAGGTCTTTGACGGCCAGGCCCTTGCCTTTGGCGAATCCGATGGCGGCGGGGGTGGCGACGCCGTCCTTGTCGAAGGCCCGGTCGGCGGACGGCCCCTTGGCGAGGTCTTCGCGGTCGGGCTGCCGGGGCGAGAGCGCCTCCACGAAAACGGCAAGTCGCCTGGGGGTGGCGTGGATGCGCGCGGGACCATGTTCCAGCCCCAGTTCCGCCAGCCATAACGGGACGCGCTCACGGAGTTGAGTCAAAGCCGTATCCACATCCGCCGCAGGAAGCTCTTCGACGCCGATCTCCAAGATAAAAGATGAAGGATGGGTGGGAAAAGATGAAGGGTGAAAGATGAAGGATGAATGTTTTCCTTCATCTTTCATCTTTCCGCTTTCATCTTTTAGCAACGGGTATTCAAGCTCCTTGCGCTGCGCCAAATACGCTTCGGCCACCTTGCGGGCCATTTCGCGCATACGGCGGAAGTAGCCCTGGCGCTCGGTGACGCCGACTGCGCCGCGCGCGTCGAGGATGTTGAAGGTGTGCGAGCATTTCAGGACGTAATCGTGGGCGGGCAGCACCAGGCCCTGGGCGAGGCAGGCTTCGCATTCGGCGGCGTAGAGTTCGTACATCTGGCGGGCGCGTTCGACTCCGGCCACTTCGTAGTAGTACTTGCTATGTTCGTACTCTTCCTTGCGGCGCACGTCGCCGTAGCTGACGCCCGGCGCCCAGGGTTCGCCCCAGATGGAGGGCGCGTCGTTGAGGGCGATCAGGATGCGGTCGAGGCCGTAGGTGATTTCGACGGCCACCGGGTCGAGCATCATGCCGCCGACTTGCTGGAAGTAGGTGAACTGCGTGATTTCCTGCCCGTCGAGCCAGACCTCCCAGCCCAGGCCCCAGGCCGAGATGGCGGGCTGCTCCCAGTTGTCTTCGACGAAGCGGATGTCGTGCTGGCGCGGGTCAATGCCGAGGGTTTTGAGCGAGTCGAGGTAAAGCTGCTGCGGGTCGCCGGGATCGGGCTTGAGGATCACCTGGAACTGGTAGTGCATTTGCAGGCGGTTGGGGTTTTCGCCATAGCGCCCATCGTCCGGGCGGACGGAGGGTTCGACGTAGGCCACGTTCCAGGGTTCGGGGCCGAGCACGCGCAGGAAAGTGGCCGGGTTCATGGTGCCCGCGCCGACCTGGGTGTAATACGGCTGCCAGATGACGCAGCCGCGTTCGGCCCAGTAGTTTTGGAGTTTGAGGATGATTTCTTGGAAGGAGGAGGTAGTCATTTTGATTTCCGATCTTGGATTTATGATTTTGGATTTTGAGTGCGGTGGAGCGATGGGATTATACCGTGAAAGCTTTCAACGGACTTTTTAACGGATTCACGGATTGGAACGGATTGTGGTTTACTCACCCTACCTGACGCGCGTCCGCGATAGATGCCGTTGTTGAATGTGTTTTATGGAATTTGAATACTTGCGCCAACAGTTAGGGTATAGGGTGGTATTAGATTGTTGACAGCGGCTATATTCATTGGTTCTACGCCACCATAACGGCAAGCTACTGAATAAATGGTGTCATTTGCTTGGACAACGTAAGTCGCAGGATGCGCTATTACTGTCCGGTTTCCGGGGAAGTTTCCCTTTGATGGGATTTTAATGGTCATACCATGAGTTATGATATCTTGGTCAGTAAGTCCATTTAACGTAAGTAATTCCGAAGGATCTTTATCAAAGCGTCTGCCAAGACAAAGTAGATATTCTCCAACTTGGAGTGTATAGGTTCCTGGAACATTACTTGTTGGAAAGAATGTCGGAATGCTGTTTGGAAGTTTTGTTGCACTTGGCGTTGGGATAGAGCCAAGATTGAAAAGGAGTAGCAAAAATCCAATCAGAGCGGCAAGAATGAAAATGATCGCTACTGCGCCGATGATGCCTGGAATTTCGTTTTTTATTTTCGGGGATTTTGTTATTCCTGGGACAACATTTTTATCGCCGTGTGCGCGACACGAAAAAACTTTGAGCGGGCGTTTGGGCGGCGTACTGAGCCGGTGGATTGAGTTTATCGAAGCCTTGTCGAAGTGTTCGGGCATTGGGGTTTCCCCATCGTGAAGCGATCAAATTGTAGATTGTGAGTGGCGTGAGGAAATTATATCGTTAAAGCGGCAGGCGGATTTTTAAGCAGCAATGGTTCTCCACTTACGATTTGGTGGTAGACCGCCCTGTCAAATTACCTGGGCAAGCGGGAGATTCCCGGAGAACCAGGGAAACCAGGCTTACTATCTGGCGATCCTCAGCGCGCCTGGCAGGATTTCAACCGCGATGCGCTTCAGGTTGCTGCCAAAGCCACTGATGACTTCTCCGTCGGTATGGATGTAAAGCGGCCTGTCGGACGTGAGCAAAAACTTTTTGCAAGTCCCCATTTTGACCTGTGGAAATTTGCCATGTGTGCCTTTCATCACTTCGGGCAGCAAGCGAAACATCATTGCCCGACTGACTTTACGGACCATGGCGTAGTTCAAAAGGCCGTCGTCCGCTTTTGCGTTGGGCGCGATCATAAAGCTGCTGCCTTCGCGCGGCCCGTTGCAAATTACGACCATCAGGTTTTCCTGTTCCATTTTTTCGCCGTCGATTTCCATCTGCATTCTGGCGGGATTGTGGTTGAGCAGGATTGTTTGAATCACGGCGACGAGATACATCAAAACACCGCGCAGCAGCGGGAATTGGTGCAAGTACAGGTTGACGATGGTGTCAAAACCGATCCCCAGCGTGTTGCCGAAATATTCCCTGCGCCCGTTTTCATCCACCAACAGGCCCAGGTCAACCGCAGAAACTGCGCCATCCAATGCCTGCAGTATGGCGCGCCTTGCGTCGGTTGGAATGCCGAGCGCGTACGCAAAATCGTTGCCCGAACCGGTCGGCACAATGCCCAGGGCGGGGCGCTTCTCGACCGGGGCCTGCATCAGGCCATTGATGACTTCGTGGATGGTTCCATCGCCGCCCAAAACAATGACCAGGTCGTAGCCGTCGAGGGCAGCCTGCTTCGCCAATTCGGCAGCGTGTCCTGGGTATACGGTTCCAGACCAGTCCGCGCCGCCGCGCTCGGCGACGATGGGGCGCAGATCGTTGACCACGCGCCAGGCTTGACCTGTATTTGCAATCGGGTTCAGGATGAGTTTGATTCTGCGCGCCATTTTGTCCTCTTCGATCCGATCCATGTAACTTCTCAATATATGGTGGTTTCGGTACGGCGGCGGGATAGCGCCGCCGCCTACTCAACCACCGATTATGGGTAACTTCTCAGCCGCCAAGAAATAGAACGCGGATTTGGCGGATTGACCTGATTTTCGCGGATAAAACCTTAAGAAATCCGTGTGAATCCGCCGCATCAGTGTCATCCGCGTTCTATTCCCTGGCACCGCCCGCCAGGGCAGGTGTGAGCCATAACGGGCAAGAGCCTGAGCAGTCACGATTATGGAGAAGTTACCAATCTACCGGTAAATAAAAAATGCGAAGGAAGCCCTTCGCACTGCTTTTAAAAAGCAGCCAAATTATTTTAAATCTTTTAGAGCCTGTAGTTCGCCGGTCATGTCGCGCGCGATCAAAAAAGAGTTGCGCGCGTGTTTCTTGGCGCGGTAAAGCGCCTCGTCGGCGGCGCGCAGCAAATCGGAAGCCGAGCGTCCATGCCGGGGGTAGACGGAAATCCCCCCCGAAATGCCCAGGTTCCGCGGGCTGCCATCGGGCTGGGTGATTTGAAAAGCGGCCAGGCGTTGGTGGATTTTGTCCCCCACCTGGCTGGCGGCGTTTATATCCGATTCGGGCAGGATCATGGTCAGTTCATCCCCGCCGTAGCGCGCCAGGAAGTCGGTCGAACGCAAGTTTCCGTTCAGGAATTGCGCCAGTTCGTAAAGCACCTGGTCGCCAAAAAGATGTCCCCAGGTGTCGTTAATCGATTTGAAACCATCCAGGTCCATCATCAGCACGGCAAAAGGTCGTCCATAACGGGCGGAACGCTGGACTTCGTTATCCATGCGGGCGTCCAACGCGCGGCGGTTGGGCAACCCGGTCAGCGTGTCGCTCATCGCCTGGTTGGAGACGGCCAGGTGCAAACGGGCATTGATGACGGCAATTGCGGCCTGGTCGGCCAGTAGTTCCAGCAGGCGCATTTCAGTTGGGGTGAATCCGCCCACCAAAAGGCGCGACATGTTCATCACGCCCACCACTGTTTCGCCCATCATCAACGGAATTCCGACCATGGCGCCATCCAGGTCGATGGTTGTTTTTGAAAACAGGGGATGGTTATGCACATCGTCGATGACGAGGGTCTCTTTACTGCGGGCAACCGTGTACGTCAGGCCATCCTGACGCGGCATGGCAAACAACTGGTTGCGCACACCTTTTGCGTCGAGCGAGGCCCCAAATTTTAACTGGCCATCCTGGTATAAAAAAATCTGCGCGTTATGGGCGTCGTTAATCAGGTTCATGGCCTCGGTAACGACTGCATCCAATACCCCCTGGAGTTGCAGGTTGGAAGTCAGGTTAAGCGTGATGCGTTTGAGAGCATCCAATTCGGCAGCCTGCTGCTGGATAATAGCCAACAGATTATAATGATGGGTGGCATTGGCAAGCAACTTTGCTGTAGAGTTGGTTGCGCCCCCGCCATCTCTGTCGGCCATTTCCACCATCAAGTTCAGCATCTGCAAGATTGATTCGCGTTGTTCCCTGGATAACCGACCATCTTGCAATTTTTGCCGGGCAGCTTCGATCAATTCTTGCCGGGATCTAATCATAGAAAGTCAAAAGACGCTGATCCATTCCATGCAGGACGCATATTGAATTAGTACCTTATCAGTTAAATTCTTGCACAAAAAGCAAGAAAATTAACCACGAAGTCACGAAGGCACGAAGAATTCTTTTGGGGGTTTTCTTCAAGACTTGGTGTCTTGGTGACTTCGTGGTTAAAGGTTTTTCTT
>JBARBA010000481.1:0-12826 GCA_049792555.1 Anaerolineales bacterium | reverse complement strand
AAGAAAAACCTTTAACCACGAAGTCACCAAGACACCAAGTCTTGAAGAAAACCCCCAAAAGAATTCTTCGTGCCTTCGTGACTTCGTGGTTAATTTTCTTGCTTTTTGTGCAAGAATTTAACTGATAGGGTACTAAATTACTGCTTTCCGCAAACCGAAACGCTGACCGTCAGGGTGTGCGGGGAATCGCCGTAGTCGTTGAAGGCCTGCACCAGGTACGTATAGAACGCCGGCGTGTGCGGTTTTGGCATGTCCATATCGTTGTACGAGCCGCCGGATTGGGTGGAAATCAACTTTCCGTTGCGGTAAAGCCGGTATTGGGCGCCGCTTACCACAGGCGACCATTTCACCACCACCGGCCAACTGGTGATACCGCAGACGTTCTTCGGCGCGGTAATGGACGTCGGGGCGGCGGGCAGGGCCGGGTATTCGGCCACCGGCACCCCGTCCAACCCGGCAACGGGCGCGAGGGCCGCCGCCGGGATCCAGCAAGCCGGGGCGATACCGAAAGCATCCTTGACCATGACCCAGTCGCCGGTTTCGTTGCGACCTTGCAGGTTTGGCGTGTCTTTTTCGAAGAAGGGCATCACTTCGTAGTAGCTTTCCCCCGGCCCTTTGCGGCAGACGGCGTCGCGCGCCAGGGTCAGCGAAGAGCCGACGCCAAACGTGGCCGTCGGCGTCAGGGTTGGCAGGGCGGTTGGCGGCAGGACGGTGTCGGACGGGACGGGCAGGGGCGTCAGCGTGGCAGTCGGCGGCAGGGCGGAAGGCTGGCGATTCCGTCTGGCAGAGCCGGCGGGGGTCGTCGCGCAGGCAGCCAGCAAGATGGCCGCGCAGCAGAACAAGAGGAACGTTTTTTTCATCGGTTTTTCTCCAGGGTGGGAAGGATTGAACGGTTTCAACCCAAGCATCATAGCATATGATGCTTATATGCAAATGAATGCCAATGCAGATCACCCGGTAAGACCGCAGTTAACTGTGAAGCAAAAAAGACGGTTCGGACACGGATTACACGGAATTCACGGATTTCGGAAGTTTTTTAAGGGGCTTTTTTCCGTATTCTCCCGTGTATTCCGTGTCCAGACAGTCTGCCAGGCTTAAGTGTGGTGACACCGATCACCCTGTCTCCCCGGTGATGGGAAACATGCTTAATCCATGCGCTGCCATTCGGGGAGCAGTAGCAGGAAGAAGGCAATGACCAGCAGCGCGGCAAGAAACGTGTATTTATACGGCGCGGGCGCAGGCGGGACGAATACCAGGTTGACGACCCCGGTCAGCGCCCATGCGCCCGCCAGACCGTAGACGCCCCATTTCTTCCGTTTCCAAACCCCATACGCGCCGATTGCGCCGATCAGGAAAACCAGCGCGTAAAAGGGCAGGGCGTCGCGCTGCCAGGTGAGCGGATCAAGGCTTTGGACGCCGAACCAGGCGAAAAGCATCAAGATTACGCCAACGGGGTAAATGAAGGTGAACAATGCGAGCACGATGGAAAACCCCCGGCTGTATTTTTTTTGAATGGTGTTGTTCATTTTGGCATCCTGTGGGTGTTTTGTTCAGATGCGGTTCTTGATTTTGTGACAGCGACTGCCCCGCCAGTCATCGTTAGGCGATTCTTTGCCAAACGGCTGGCTTTAGCTGCGTGTTGCCACGAGAACCAACCCACGAAACGAAACAATGTTTTTCGAGCGGGAAAAAGCCCTTAAACGGAACGTGGCAACACGTCAGCTGGGCAGATTTTGAATGACGTTTTTGAACTAGATGCTTCCATACTTCATTTTATAAATCAAGACAGTTGTTGCATGGAATGTCGGTACTTTTTCCTTTTAGCATATTAGAAGGGCAGTTCACACACCGATTCCATTAAAGTGTGCGCAATATCGTACTTGGTTACTTTGCCATTACTATTTACCGCAATACTGAGTGGATCCCTCTGAATTGAATATACTCCCCAAATGTCCTGCCAAACGATTTGATTTCCCTTAATTAGGACACCTTCTGAACGGAACACAGTTCCCTCTTGGTCAATTCGACACTGAAACGCTTGCCCTGCCTCAGTGATCTTTATCCACTGCGCTTTATGATCAAACTCCCATACACCTACAAAAGCGATTTCCTTTAAAGGAACAAGGCCAGCAATCGATGTGTGTTTAGGAGCAGGAGCTTGTGTGCTCGAATAGGTGAATATTGCCCATATCAAACCTATACATCCCATAATAATTACGGCAATGCTAACCTTGGTCCGCGTGCCATTGTTATTTGACACCGGTGTAACCAGTTTTTGTGTATCTTTTTGCATCTCTTTCAAAGTCAAATAACAACCTGTGACGCCGGAGATTACCGCCCCAACTACGCCAGCTACAACAAGAGCAGGAATTTGTTCTGGATGAGCGAGAAGAGTAAATTTTGGTAAGGTCGAATAAAAAATAATTGTAAAGACGTTGGCTAATAGCCAATATAAAAAAGCTTTTTCTCCAAACCATGTTATGGTGTTTTCTGCCACTATGCCCATAGTGATTGGAAAACCTATTATCCAGAAAAAATCCCAAATAGTGAAACTAACGAACGGAAACAGACGAGCAATTAAGAATACATAATATACTCGTTGTGAAATTACCAAATCAAGCACAACGCTTGCTATGGTACCTATAGCAATTATAAGAATTAGATTTCTCTTCTTCAGCATAGAAGGGATAAATTGTCCAAATGCATATAAAACTGTCATTCCGTAAATTAAACTGCCTAGTGGATAAAAAAACCAAGCAGCCGGAGAAGGTGAAGGAGGCGAAAAAGTTCTTCCTATTGATAGTAAAAAGCCTGCAATGCCACATCCAATTGCTGCAATCATAAGAGTTTTGTTCATATTGAAGTTGGAAGTAGTAATGTCGTCCATGATTTTCCCTGTAATGAGTAAAGATCAGCTTGCCCAACTATGGCGTGAAGCAGCCACTACACTGTATAAGACGCCATTTGGGTGGTTAAACAGCCTGTACACTGTTTAATTGACTATCTACAAATTATACCCGCTACAGCCCAAAGGCAAGCAAACATGCGCCAGGCGATCCAACCTACCGACCCAAAAGGCCTCGGAGTTTTGCGCCCCCATACGGGGGCAAGCAAACTCTGAATTCTGGGCTTGAACATTACCCGCCGGGCGATTGACTATTACCCGCCGTATGATTTGTAATATATGCCGGGCGATTGGCTGTCACCCGCCGTACGATTTGTAATACACGCCGGGCGATTTATATTACAAGCCAAGCCCGCCAGGAAGTGATATTTTTCACGCCAAAATAGTGACATTCTCCAATCGAAACCGGGGGCATCCTTGTTGTAAGACGTTTTTGAAAGAAAACAAACCTCATTCAAAGTTCCAAACAAAAAGGAGAATCCCCATGGCAACTCGACTTACTGCAATCAATGCTTATCGCCCACGCATTGATCTCGGCAACACCGTTCAAAATGACGAGCTCGTCCGCTTCATGGCCGACCGCAGCAACCTGAACAAGAGCATGGTGGCGCTGATCGTCGGGCAGTTGAGCGACGCGATCATCTTCTTCAACGCCGCCGGGCGCGGCGTCAAGCTCGAAGGCTTGGGCACCTACCTGCCCGGCATCGACTTGGACGGCACGTTCAACGTCGAGCACCGCCTGGACAACATCATCAAGAATGGCCTGAATGCCAATAACATCTTCACCGGCGCGATCAAATTCGGCGAAAACATCGGCAAGACGCCCGATGAGCTGGTGGCCCTGTGGAACAAAGACCATCCCGACGATTTGGTGGCCTGAGTTTGGAATTGCAAGCATTATCAAAAAGCTGCCAGCCCCGGTTTGGGGGCTGGCAGCTTTTTGATATTTGGCGCGTCCCGCCGGGCGCAATTGCCGGGCCGCGCGCCTAAAACTTATGGCGCTTTTATAGAGCTTGTGCTTGCAACATCTTTCAGAAAGGGAAGGCGGAAACCTTAACGCTTGACCCATTCGCTTGAATAAGAATGCTGCAAGATTCATAGCCATCGGAGCCATCGACCGGATGTTCATCTGAATAGAAATCGCCGGCGCTCCAATAAAGCTTATGCCCTTTGTCATCGTTATTCCATAGGGCCACCTTCCAACTCCCAGCATCGACGAGGATATGATGGTCAGCATAGTATTCTGATCCAGAGCAATCCGGAATCCGAATAAAGTTGCCATCCTTGCCTCCGGTATGCACAACAGACACTGCCGGTATGTTGGTCTTATCGTAGTCATGCTCGGTATTGGTCAAGACTGCGGCGGAAGACATCACATTACTAACAACCCATAATTGAATAGCCATGTTTTTTCCTTTCAAAATGAAGAACAGGGTCAGTTAAAATCGATACTTCAACAGGAGTATCTATGAGAAGGGCGTCTGCTCGATGCTGGCGCAGCGCTTCCTGGCAAGTGTGGGGTAAGAGGACAGACGGGAGGAGGTCTGATATTGTCGATCTGCATATGTTGTAAAGCTTTCCTCGAAAGCATTGGGCTTCGGCGAGATGCGCGAAAACCGAACAAGGGCAGCGTGACTACCGCAACGGATTAAATAAATTATAGCATCGGTTGACACCCGGTGCCGAAAACATGAAAAGACCTCGGGGTTTTGCACGCCCATACGGGGGCAAGCAAACTCCGAGGTCTTTTGGCCTGGGTGAGGCAGAACTCCCGGCGTTGAGATAAGAAAACAGGGCGGGGCGTGGAAGGGCTGTCTCTGGTTGGGCATCTGAACAATTGTCGTTTCCAAACCTTCCCGAAAAGAAAAGACCCCACGCTCTTTTTCAAGACGTGAGGTCTTTTTCATTTGCTTTTTCGCCTTCCCTTGACACTGCTGTTATCGGTAGGCGCTTTGTTTCTCACTCAAGCCAGCGTGTAGGGTGTGAGATTTTTTCATACTTTCGCCAAACTATAGGGCAGAGAGAAATTTCAAGACCCTCTTCAATAGAAGCGCGGTTGCATCAGCGTCATAGGATGGGAGCGAGCTGTCCGCAAAATAATGTTGATCACCTGGATAAAGAAAGAGTTCGCCATGCTCTGCTTGGGCAATGAGCGCCCGAGCTGCGTCAATATCGCCTTCTCCAACAAAGATCGGATCGGCATCCATGCCATGTACTTGAACAGGCAGTGCCTTCGGCCAAGTCTGCCCAAACTCGGAGACTGGTACGCAGGAATAAAATAAAAGAGCCCCGCGCGCCCCAAGTCGCGTTTGAGCCAGCTTCTGGGCCGGCACCACACCTAATGAGAATCCGGCGTAGACCAAATCCGATGGGAGGCCTTGCACCGCTTGTTCGCCGCGCTTGATTACCTCGCCAAACCCCAGTTCATTGACAAATCTCATACCCTGTTCAAGGTTGTCGAAAATGCGACCATCGAAGAGATCAGGGGTGTGGACAAGGTGCCCAGCCTTACGCAGTTCATCGGCAAATGCCGTAACGCCGGTCGTTAACCCTTGCGCGTGATGGAACAACACAATTTCTGCCATTTTAGAATATCCTTTGTTCAACTTCGGTGATAACCAGCGCCTAACGATGTCGTGCAGCAGCCCGTACACTGATAACCGACTATCTACAAATTATACCCGCAACAACCCAAAGGCAAACAAACATGCGCCAGGCGCTTCCGTCAAAAGAACTCGGAGTTTTGCACCCCCATACGGGGGCAAGCAAACTCCGAGGTCTGGCGTGCTGGCGCTGGAGAAGAAAACCTGTTTCCTTCCCAAGAAAAAATGATGTTTTCAGGTGAAAACCGGGGGCATTTAAAAGAGAAATCGCCCCGATGATGGTCACAGGGGCGACAAGTTATTTTGAAGGAATTACCACAGGCGGGTGGTTTCGTATGAGTCGAATACGTCATCCACGCTGACCAATGTCATCTGCTCAATTTTGGCTTGCGCGGCGATAAGTCTGTCGAAAGGGTCGCGGTGATGAAACGGCATGGACGCAACCAATGCAGTGTGTTCAACGGAAATATCCGGCAACTCAATCCCGTTTTCAGCAAGTTGTTCGGGGATCAGGGTTTCAAATGGGTCGCTCAATGTCAGTTTGCCAATGCTGACTTTGATGGCAATTTCCCATAAACTTGCCACACTCACGTAACGGTTGTTGTTCTCATCTTCAATGGCTGAACGCGCCGGTCGACTCAGGCTCGAATCCCTGCGATGAACCAAAGGAATGTGTGCGTATCCAACAGCAAATTCACGGCATGTACTCACGGAAGTCGGCCAACGGCGCATTGAAATCCGAGGCGAATTTTATTTTTCCCTTCGCGCTTCCAAATTTGGGCTTGCGCGCGGGTTTCAACGGTACAAGTTGAATGATCTGCGTGCCATTCCTTGTAATGACGACTTTGTCTCCGCGCATGGCAGCTTCGATCAAATCTGCCATTTGGGGTTTCACATCTTCATAATTTACATTGATTACCATTTTCTGCCTGCCTTCAATTCGTAATCTTCCGGCGTTCGGAATGGGTCAATCATGCAGCAGTGTGGATCAAACCGGCAAGACCGGGAGTATTGCACTTTACAGGAGTCTTGGTTAAGCAAATTATAGTGCAGTTTAGCCAAAAGCCCGGCAGGGTTGAAATTCCCGGCAAGCAGGGTAAAATCAAAGCCACTGCACACCCATCCATTCAACACCAGGAGAACACCATGACATTCACACGCAAACTCGGACGGTCGGGCATCGAAGTCAGCGCGCTCGGCATGGGCTGCTGGGCCATCGGCGGACCGTTTTGGGCGGGCGAAACGCCGCTCGGCTGGGGCCAGGTGGACGACGCCGAATCGGTGCGCGCCATCCGGCGCGCGCTGGAGTTGGGCGTCAATTTCTTCGACACGGCCAACGTCTACGGCGCGGGACACAGCGAACGGGTGCTGGCGCGCGCCCTGGGCGGGATGCGCCAAAAGGTGGTGATCGCCACCAAGTTCAACGCCGTTTTCGACGAGGCCACCCGCCAGGTCAGCGGCTCGGACGCCTCCCCGGCGGGCATCCGCGCGGCCTGCGAAGCTTCGCTGCGCCGCCTGGAAACCGACTACATCGACCTGTACCAGTTCCACGAAAACGGCTACCCCGCCGAAAAGGCCGCGCCGGTGCGCGACACGTTGGAGGAACTGGTACGCGAGGGCAAAATCCGCGCCTATGGCTGGAGCACCGATTTCCCCGAGCGCGCCGAAGTCTTTGCGCAGGGGCCGAAGTGCGCCAGCATCCAGTTACAGTTGAACATCCTGGACGACAACCCGGCGATGATTGCGCTGTGCGAAAAGTACAACCTGGCCGCCATCAACCGCGGCCCGCTGGCCATGGGCCTGCTGACCGGCAAATACACCCTCGACACCAAACCATCGGCAGACGACGTGCGCGGCGAAAAAAGCCCCGAATGGATGAAATATTTCAAAGACGGCAAACCCAGCCCCGCATGGCTGGCCAAAGTCGAGGCGCTGCGCGGCATCCTGACCGCTGGCGGGCGCAGCGTTGCGCAGGGCGCGCTGGCCTGGCTGTGGGCGCGCAGCGCGCAGACGCTGCCCATCCCCGGCTTCCGCACCGTTGCCCAGGTGGAAGATAACTGCGGCGCGCTGCAATTTGGCCCGCTGACGAAGGCGCAGATGGGCGAGATCGAAGGCATTTTGCGAAGCGCCGCATAAAGCGGCAGAACGCGCCACCTCGTAAAATGGTCAATGTCAACGTCGCCAGTCCCCGGCTTGGGGACTGGCGACGATTTTTATGTGCTCACTGATCTTTACCTTACGCCACCTTGCGGCCCTTGGGCAATTCCTTTTGCTCGATGGCGAAGGCGCTTTCCAGGGCGTCGTAAACCGAACGGGCCTCGATGATGCGGATGTTTTCGGGCCAGGGTTCGGCCTTGCGCAGCCGCTTGGGGACGATGGCAACCTTGAAGCCCAGCTTTTGGGCCTCGCGCAGGCGCACGGGCATCTGTCCCGGCAGGCGCAACTCGCCCGCCAGGCCGATTTCGCCGATCAGCACCGCATCGGCGCGGATGGGCAGGTCTTTCATCGAAGATGCCACCGCCGCCGCAATCGACAGGTCGGCGGCGGGTTCGTCGATTTTCATGCCGCCCACCACGTTGACGAAAATGTCCTGCTCGGCCAGCTTGATACCCACGCGGCGCGTCAGCACGGCGGCGATCATCAGCAGGCGGTTATAGTCCACGCCGTTGGGCGTGCGCCGGGCGTTGCCGAACTGGGTTGGGGAGGTCAGGCCCTGTAGCTCCACCAACAGCGGACGGGTTCCTTCCATCGTGACGGCAATCGCCGAGCCGGGGGCGTTGACCATGCGTTCGGCCAGGAAGGCCTCCGAAGGGTTGGGCACTTCCACCAGTCCGCGTTCGCGCATTTCGAAGACGCCCACCTCGGCAGTCGCGCCGAACCTGTTTTTAACGGAACGCAGCAACCGGTAGGCCTGGAAGCGGTCGCCTTCCAGGTAAAGGACGGTATCCACAATGTGTTCGAGCACGCGCGGCCCGGCGATCATGCCTTCCTTGGTGACGTGCCCGATCACAAAGACCGCCACGCCCGACGATTTGGCCAGCTCGCGCAACTGCGACGAGCACTCGCGCACCTGCGAAACCGACCCGGCAGACGAATCCAGCTCAGGCAGGTACACCGTCTGGATCGAGTCGACGATCAAAAGTCCGGGCTGCACTTCGCGGGTGTGCTCGAAAATGGTGGTCAGGTTGGTCTCGGTAACGAGATACAGGTTTTCGGGGAATTTTTCGCCTTTGTCCATCAGCCGGTCGGCGCGCATTTTGATCTGGCGCTCGGATTCTTCGCCCGAAACGTAGAGCACGCGCATCTTGTCGGCCATGGCCAGCGCCATTTGCAACATCAGCGTGGATTTGCCGATGCCGGGGTCGCCGCCCACCAGCACAATCGAGCCGGGGACAATGCCGCCGCCCAGCACGCGCGAGAACTCGCCAATCGGCACGGCCATGCGGTCTTCGGCGCTGCCGCTGATCTCGCCGATGCGGCGCGGGGCGGTGCGTCCGGTCAACCCGCGCGAGGCGTTGGGCGATTTGGCCGGGCCGGCTTCCTGGACGATTTCCTCGACCATGGTGTTATACGAGCCGCACTGCGGGCATTTGCCCATATACGAGGCGGACACGCGGCTGCACTGCTGGCAAACGTAACGGGAGTAAGATTTAGACATGGGTTCACCTCGACAATAAGGTGACCGTCACTTGATGACTTCAAAGTGACTGTCACCTGTTTTGCATTCGAGTATAACAGAATTTATGTTCTGTGATTTAACCCGAATTGATGCTTGCATTTGGCGCAATACTGGCTACAATATTCTTATTGGCTTTTTCCGGCAGGTATCACACCGAGGGTTCCCGATGAAACGCATCCTGATCATTCTTGCTCTCCTGGCGCCCGCGCTTGGGTTGCTCTATTTTACGCTGCAACCGCAAGCGGACCTGACCGTTAACCTGCCCATTTTCCATTTCTACTTGGTGACGTTTATCACCTTTGCGGCGGCAGTCATTTCGATCCTGTTGGCGGCTACGCTGGGGATGGCCGGACGTCCGCGCCACGTGCTGGCCGCTGCCGCTTTCGCCGTGATCGGCAGCATCTTCTTCTCACACGGGCTGGCCACCCCCGGCGCGCTGATGGAACACACCCACCCGGCGGTATCCTGGTCGGCCTGGCTGACGCTTTTTGGCGGCGGAGCGCTTTTCGCCGCCGCCGCGCTCGATGGGCCGGACGGCGCGCCCGGGTGGATGCCGGTGCGACGCATCGTTTATGCGGCGGTCATCGGGGTATTGTTCTATTCGGCCATCGCGGCCTTCGCGCCCGATATCCTGACCTACATCGACGACCACGTGGCGCCCTGGCACCGCGATACGATCTTCGTGCTCACGCTCCTGCTGTGGGCTTTCGCCGCCTGGCGTTTGTGGCAAACCTGGCGCGTCACGCGCAGCCGGGTGGATGGCGCGCTGGCCTTTGTCGCTTTCTGGCTGGGCACCGCCACAGTCAGTATGCACCGTTTCCCGGTCTGGAATTTGAGCTGGTGGTTATACCATGCCATTTTGTTGATCGCCTTCCTGGCGACGGCCATCATGCTGGCCATCGAGTATGAACAGGTGCGCCAGTTCCGTCTCTCGCGTTATTTCCTGGCCGTCGCGCTGATCGTCACCGCTTTTCTGGCGCTGGCCGCTTCGGCGCTGTTCACCCAGTTTTCGTACGATACGCTGGTAACCGAAGTCCAGAATGTGGCCGGCAACACCGCTGCCAACCTGGCAAGCGGGCTGGCCAGCGACCTGCCTAATGTCACCACGCCGGACGCGCTGCATGGTCTCTCCGACAAGATCGATGTAGACCGGCTACTACAATCCCGGATGCAAAACCTGCCGATCAAGAATATTTACCTGTACTCCACCAACCTGAAACTGCAATATCCCGGCGGCTACGATTCGGATACCCCGGTTTCTGTGGACCGAACAAACTTTTTCGGCGCCCTGGACGGCAACGTCGTCGTCATGGTCCACACCCCCGACTCTGCCCCATCAGGCTACGCGCCAGCTTCGGGCGTACACGTGGTCGAGACGTATGCCCCGCTGCGCGCCGGCGGCAAACCGAACGGCGTGATCGTCGGCGTGTTGGTAACCATCCAGGAAGCGCCCAGCCTCGACAAGGCCATCATCAGCGCGCGCATCACCGGCCTGCTGATCGGGGCGCTGACGATGGGCCTGCTCTTCCTGGCCCTGCTCTCGGTCGTCATCCGGGCAGATCGCATCATCAGCGTGCGCACCGAGGACTTGCGGCGCGTCTCGGCGCAGCTTAAGACGTACTCCGAATGGTTGCTAGGGGCCGACCTGTTGGGGCGCGTGCTCTCCGACCCGGATGCGCTCAGTCTGGCGCGGCGCGAGCGCACGGTGGTCTTTATCGACATCCGCAATTTTACCGGCTGGAGCGAGCAGCGCACGCCCGAAGAAGTGGTGGCGATGCTCAACCGCTATTACACCGCCGCCGAGACGATTGCCAAGCAGCACAACGTCATCAAGCTGAAATTTGCCGCCGACGAGGTGATGGCCATCTTCCCCGATGCGCAGCGCGCCGCGACAACGGCGCTGGCCCTGCGCACCGAGCTAAACCGCATGTTGGGAGAATACGACCTGGGCGCAGGCATCGGCCTGAATACCGGTCGCCTGGTGGAGGGGTTGCTGGGCAGCAAAGACGTCAAGTTCTACGACGTGATCGGCGACACGGTCAATACCGCCAAGCGCATCGAGAACGCCGCATCCAGCACAGAGACGCTGATCTCCGAGACGACGCGCCTGGCATTGGGCGATGCGGCCAGCGTGGGGCCTGCGCGTCAGATCGAGGCCAAAGGCAAGGAAGCGCCGGTGACGGTGTATCCGTTGTTGGCGAAGTAAAGGCCTTATCCACAGATTGCGCAGGTTGGCGCACGCGTACCTGCGTTCGGTGCAGGCAGATAAACCAAAAATCTGTGCCATACCCTACGGGCACGATGTCTGTGGAAAAATTTCGTTTGAAAAAAGAGCGCGGAGAAATTCTCCACGCTCTTTTATGATTCGTCGGGGCAAGATCAGGCCAGTTGGGTGTAATACTCGTCGAGCAGGGCCAAAAAGCTTTGGGGGTCTTCCTTGGTGATGATTTTGGCGCGCATCTCGCGCGACATGCGATACAGCCTCAGGTAGCGCACGGCATGTTTGCGGAACAAAATCAGTCCCTTTTTCTCACCGTAAAAGGACATGCTGCGCTCCAGGTGTTGGCGCACCATGCGGTAGACTTCTTCGGGCGGCACCTGCTCCCGGTCGAGACGGGAGAAAATCCACGGGTTGCCGACGGCGGCGCGTCCGATCATAACCGCGTCGCAGCCGGTATACTTTTTTATGCGGTCGATGTCCGCAGCCAGTTTGACGTCCCCGTTGCCGATGACCGGGATTTTGACGCAGGCTTTGACTTCGGCGATGGCGTCCCAATCGGCCTGGCCGCCGTAGCCCTGCTGTTTGGTGCGCGCGTGCAGCGCGATCAGCGAACCGCCGTTCTCTTCGACGATGCGCGCGATCAGCTTGTAGCTGCGACAGTCGTCCCAGCCCAGGCGCATTTTGCCGGTGACGGGAATTTCCAGCGCCGCCGTCAGCTTGCGGAAGGTATGCGCCACTTTGAGCGGCGCGCGCATCAACCCGACGCCCGCGCCCTGGTGGATGACGTTTTTGGCCGGGCAGCCCATGTTGATGTCGATGATGTCGGGGTGTTTGTCCTGCACGCGCAGGGCGGCTTTGACGATTTCGTCGGGGTCGTCGCCGTAGAGTTGGAAGACCATCGGGCGTTCCATCTCTTCGAAGTCCATGCGCGAGGCGATGTGTTTGTAGGCGCAGTTGATGTTGCCGGCGCGCACGAATTCGGTGTAGCTCATGGCCGAGCCGAGCGCGCGGCACAGCGAGCGGAAGGGCCAATCCGAATACCCGTCCATGGGCGCCAGGATGGCGTCACCGTAAACGGGGATATCGCGCACAAAAAAGGTGGGCGCTGCTTCGGTCTGCGGGGGGGGAGTCAGGGTATCGGTTGCCAGCATGGCTGGATTATACCCGTCACGGTCACAAATTGCACTTTTGCTGGAGAACGCTGCTCACATCGTCCCGATGTTCTTACAAGAGCATGATAGCAAAAGGGAAATTTTGAATTACCGAATCATCGTATCTTCTCAATCATCGGTGGTTGAGTAGGCGGTGGTGCTGCCCCGACGCCGTACACTGCACCGCACCGCGTTCGATGCAGTGCACGTGTCGAAACCACCGATCATCGGGTAGATACAAAAAGAGAATCAAAAAAGAACCTGATC
>JBARBA010000480.1:0-2800 GCA_049792555.1 Anaerolineales bacterium | reverse complement strand
ATAGATCGCCAGATCGAGCAGATGGACGCGGCTTGCCGGTTCGTCCAAGCCAAGCGCCGGAGCAAAAAGCGCTCGTATCTCTGCTTCGACGAGTGGAACGTCTGGTACAAGAACATGCAAATGGACGGCGAGGGCAAGTTCGCCCCGCACCTGATCGAAGAAGTCTACAACCTGGAAGATGCGCTGGTGGTGGCCGGGTTCCTGCACAGCTTCGTCCGTCACGCCGACGTGGTCAAGATCGCCAACCTGGCCCAGATCGTCAACGTGATCGCGCCGGTCATGACAAAGGGTGACGATGTCCTCGTCCAAAGCATTTTCCACCCGTTCGAGATGTTCTCCAAACGGCACAACGGCGTCTCGCTGCGCTGCTCGGCGGATGGGCCGGGTTACGAAGGCAAAACCAACGGGTTTGTGTACTACGTCGATTCCAGCGCCATCCTCGCCGGAGACCGACTGCACGTCTTCCTCACCAACCGCAGCCTGGATGAAGCCGCCGAAGTGCGCATCGCGCTGACGGGTAGGGAAATCGTCTCGCTCGAAAGCGCCGAAGCGCTCACCGGGCCGGGGCCGAAATCCGCAAATTCGTTCGAAGATAAAACCCTCGTGATTGCAAAACCGTTCGAGGCCGTTGACGTGGTGGACGGGCAGGCATATTGCCAGTTGCCGCCGTTGTCATTTGCCGCAATCACGCTCAAATTGTCGTGAAAACACTTCATCTGGCGCGCGTCCGTTTGTCCGTATCGCGTTCCGCTCCCGCATCCGCTGATTTGTTATGAAAGGAGCCGATCATGAGTCCTCAGCGCAAAATCTACGAAACTCGTTCGCAAAAAACAGGTGATTTTTTCATTGGGGTGGGGTTGATGATTGGCATGAATGTCATTATCGGGCTTCTTTTAGATCTGCTTCTAGTGGGGATGGGTGCGTTTTCTGGGGCGGCCGGGACGACTACATTCACCATTTATCAGCTTGTGATGTTTGTTCTTTCTTGTGCGCCGTTTGTGGTCAATATCGGCCTGATCATTTATTTTGGCCTGACCCGCTACTGGATTGCGCTGGGCATGTTGGCGGTCATCGCCTTTTTATTGCTGATCTCGCTCTGTTTGACCGCCGCCTGTTTTGTCCTGCTCGGCGGCGGGATGGCCGGCTGGTTCAATAATCCAATCCCAACCCCAATACCATGACCTTTCCAAAGCCCGCCCTCGCCAGCCGCAACGAAATCTTCTGGGAATTCACCCGCAGCCTGTGCCCCACCTGCAAAAAACTGGTTGACGCGCAGGTTCTCTTGCGCGATAACAAAGTCTTCCTGCGCAAGCGCTGCCCCGAACACGGCCAGTCCGAAGCGCTGATCTTTAGCGACGCGCAAATGTACGTGGATATTGCCCGTTACAACAAACCGGGTTCCCTGCCCGCCGAGTTTGCCACCCAGGTCAAGCGCGGCTGCCCCACCGACTGTGGCTTGTGCCCCGATCACCAGCAGCATTCCTGCCTGGGCATCATCGAGATCAACAACACCTGCAACCTCGATTGCCCGGTCTGCTTTGCCAATTCGGGCACACATCCTCCCAAAGACGGCGCGGCCTTCGAACTGACTTATGAGCAGGTCGAGTCCATGCTCGATAGCTACGTGCGCTTCGAGTGCAACCCCGAAGTCCTGCAATTCTCCGGCGGCGAGCCGACCCTGCATCCGCAACTGCTCGACTTGATCGCCCTGGCAAAAGACAAAGGCATCCGCCACGTCATGGTCAACACCAACGGCATCAAGATCGCCCACGACGACCGGCTACTCGAAGGCCTTGCCCGCTTGAAACCCACCATCTACCTGCAATTCGACGGTTTCGAAGCCGAGACCAACCGCATCCTGCGCGGCAAACCCGACCTGTTGGAGCACAAGCTGCGCGCGCTTGACCGTCTCGCCAAAGCCGACGTGCGCGCGGTGCTGGTGCCGGCCATCGAGCGCGGCGTCAATGAACACGAGATCGGCAAAATCGTCGAATTCGGCCTGGGCCACCCGGCAGTTTTTGGCATCAACTTCCAGTGTGTCTTTCGCGCCCAACGCCACATCCCCGCCGACCCGCTGGAACGCATCACCATCCCCGACATTGTGCGCGGCATCGAAACGCAAACCAACGGCCTGTTCACCATGCAGGATTTTGTGCCGGTGCCGTGCTGTATGCCCACCTGTTCTTTCGTGACTTACGCCATGCTCCACGACAATAACGTCATCCCCATCCCGCGCGTTGTGCCGGTGGACACCTATCTCGATTACGTTAAAAACCGGACCGTCCCCGGCCTGAGCGACGACATGCTCATTGCGTTGGAGCGTCTGTGGAGTTCGTCCGCGCAAGTGGGGTCCGACGGGGCCACCCGTGACATTGCTGCCGTTATCGGAGCCTTGCCCACCACCCCTGAGAGCCGCACCGGGGAGCGTTGCCCGTCCTGCCACGTCAGCCTGCCGTTGAGCCAGCACCCCAGCCCTGACCTGGCGCGGCACGTCTTCATGCTCAGTATCCGCGATTTTATGGACCCTTATACCTTCAGCATCAAGAATGCCATGAAATGCTGCATCGGCTTCCTGACCACCGACGGGCGCATGATCCCGTTTTGTACCTATAACACCGTCGGATATCGGGAAAGGGCCGAAGCCGAGCGGTTGGTGAAATATAGACCTTGACATCTATAACCGTCTTAAAGCGAGTGGAGAGCAACAGGGGAGCGGCAGGGATGGATTGAATGGAAGTGGAAGGGCTGTCAGACGATCTGAAAGCGCGCTGGCTGGAAGTGCGCGAAACTCTTGAAAGCG
>JBARBA010000479.1:0-2798 GCA_049792555.1 Anaerolineales bacterium | reverse complement strand
GGTGATTCACGATATAGTCCAGAAGTTGAACATCAAAGAAACGTTCGACGACTTCCACGATAACAACGTCGGGCTTGACAATATCGATTGTCTTGAGGGATAGCGCATCCGGATATTCCGTACTGGTTAGAATAAAAGTCGCTTTACTAAAGTGAGGGGCAATAAAATCCTTCATTCCATCTCCGTATGAATCTACATACATTAGGAGCGCAGGCAGATCCTTTTTGGAAGTAGTGGAGACTTGCAAAGGCACCGGGTTGTCATCATTGAGAGTGACCCAGCTCAAATCATTTTCTTTTGGGTCAAATATCGCTTTTGGTTCCAGCAGAGTGGTTGCGCCCATAATTTGGGGAATATCATGCGCATACGGTTGGCTGGTTATTATCTTGAAATCCTTAAGGCTTTTGGGGGCCAATTGCGGATAAGTCTTTGACAAAGCCCTCATAATTTCGGTATACCCGATGAAAGCGCCATATGCGTTCCAATGGGTGTCGGTCTTGTAATATATATCCTGCTGCTTGCGCCCATCCAGTAATGCCGGGCGCAGATCGACCAGAACCGGCGGCCCATGCTGTTGGATGTAAGTGGTAAAAGCAGCCAGCTTGGATTTTGGGTTTGGCGGTTGAATCCCGTCGGGTAATTTATCCGGATAGATGGTGGCTTTGTTGGGAGGAATGACCAATATTAAAGTAATGTTTCTTTTGCGTAATTCTTCGTAAAGTTCCTGTAGCTTTTGCTGAGTGGTTTTCAATGCGTTTAGGGAAGGTTTGTCGGCATTTTGGTAGGTGTCCAGTTCTTTTCCATACTCCAACCAGCCATCCTTGCCCACCACAGCCTGTGGAAAGACACGATCTCCCAATGTTAGTCTCAAGTTGGTAAAAGAGGTGATAAGGAGTGGACGACCCCACAAATGGCTTTCGAATTGTGAGATTCCGCCAGCCAGACTTTGGGTTGTTATATACAAGGAAAACCCCAACAAACATAGGGCAAAGAATTGTGTATAGCGTAAACGGAGGGTGGCGCTGTTCATAAAATATCCATTTCAGAACTTGGCATAAATATCGGGCAGGAATGTGCTGCTGACCGCCGCTGCCAGCCCAAGGATGAAAAAGGCGATCAGCAGAATATCTTCCGTAGTTTGGAAGCCAAAATACCACGCCGCTTTTGCATTTTCCACCTTTGCGCGGAAGCGGTTCCAGGCGGGCAATAATGGCAGGGAGAAAATAATGCCGACAATGAGCGCCAGCACAAAGGAAGGCTCAATGAAAGGCAGGGGGGTCGTCTGGTTAAACGGGAGAGGCGTCAGCCCGGATGTTTTGCCTGCCAGGCGCAGGAAAAAGCCAAAGGCAAAATCCAGGCTGTTCGAGCGGAAGAACACCCATCCTGCAAGGATAATCAGCAGGGTGTACAAGTGGCGCAGCGGACGCCAGACGTTCTTTAGCCAACGCCCGAACCCGACGCTTTCGAGCGCGATGGCAACCCCATAGAGCAATCCCCAGACAATGAAGGTGGGCTTGAATCCGTGCCACAAACCGGTCAGCAAGAAAACGATGACGATGTTAATCTGCTGTCCGCCCCATTTCAAGCGGCGGCGTTCCAAGGGGAAAAAGACATATTCGCGGAACCAGGTGCTCAATGTGATATGCCACCTGCGCCAGAACTCGCTGGCGCTTTGCGCAATGTAAGGATAATTGAAATTTTCAGGCAGGCGAACGCCGATCATCATTCCCAGCCCAATGGCCATATCGGTATAACCGGCGAAGTCAAAAAATATCTGTAAGGCGAAGGCGATTAATCCGAGCCAGGCAAATAACGGTTTAACATTGGGGCCGGGCAGGTCGAATACGGCATTCGCTACCAGCGCCAATTGGTTCGCAATTAAGGTGCGCTTGATAAAGCCGACGAGCAGTCGCCGTAAGCCCGCCGCCACATCCTCTGCGGATGGCGCCAACTGGCTTAATTGTTCTAAAAAAGGTTGGTACCGCACCAACGGCCCGGAGACCACTTTGGGGAAGAATAACAAATAAGCGCCCAGGCTCAAGAAGTTTTTTTCTGCGGGTGTGTTGCCCTTCCATACATCAACCAGGTAAGAAATCACCTGGAAGGCGACGTAGGATAATCCCAGCGGCGCGACCAAACCGGAGATAGGCTTTGTCCACGCAGCCGGGATGTACAGCCAGGATAGTCCGGCTGTTCCATAAGCAGACATAAACTTGAAGAAGGAGAGCAGGGCTACAACGCTTCCCACCCCAAGCCACAGCAAACCTTTTCCGCTAAGGCCGTTTTTCTTGACCCGTGAAATGGCAAGTCCGAGCGCATACGCTGCAACCAGGATGCCGGTCAGCCACCATAGCGCGGTGATTTGCCCCCATATAAGAAAAACGATGCTGGCTGCCAATACCAAAGGCAGGCGTATTCGTTGGGTGCTAATAAGATACGCAACGATGAAAACGGGGAAAAAGAGAAAAAGAAATAATGGTGACGTAAAATCCATAGTGTCCCGGTGAGTTTGAGTTAATGCGACAGGTTGTTAGAGCGCGTTAGGGATGAAAGGGGAAGACAGGATTGTAGCATAAAACCTTGCGTTGATTTTAGCGGGAGCGCGCGTATTCGATGGCTTTCTGGATGGTCGGCGTTAACACGTCAAGCAGTCGATCTGTCCCGACGGAATTGAGGTGATGCGAATCCAGGTAGAGCGCCTTCCCGCCGGAAGAAATAGGGGCGTAGTGGCTCAAGTCAACGTAAAAAACGTTGGGGTTTTCAGTTTGGATTTGTTCCATAAACCGGTTGAATTTTTC
>JBARBA010000478.1:0-2540 GCA_049792555.1 Anaerolineales bacterium | reverse complement strand
CGAGAACACGCTGGACGGGCTGCCAATCTGTCGCCCGCTGTTCATCAATGACCCTCACGACAAATCGCTCTACAACGACAAAAAGTCATTCCTGAACAATGAGTTCATTGTCGGCAAAAATATCCTGGTTGCGCCCGTGTTGGAGCCTCAAAGCCAGTCGGGTTACAATAATTTCGGCAAGCGCGATGTCTACCTGCCGGCGGGCAGCAACTGGTATTGTTTTATGGACAACGTCATGCCGCTCAGCGCTGCGGTGGACGGCGGTGCAACCATACGGGATTTCGACGCCAATCTTAATCTTTACGGCAGCCACATTAACTTTATCGTCCCCATGTACGTGCGGGCCGGCGCAATCATCCCCACGATTGAGCTTGAGCAATACGTGGGACAACTCAACAGCGAAGGCAAGCCCAATCCCATCACGTTGAACATCTACCCGGATCCCGACAAGAGCCGGGTGAAAAACAAAAATACGTATACGATGTACCTGGACGACGGCGTGAGCCGCTCTTCGGCCCCGCAGAAGCCGCAAAAATACGGCGGCGATCCGCAGGCCAAAAGCGAATACCGCCGCACCTACATCGCAAGCTACTACCTTGCCGACAAGCTGCGCGAGATCAAAATCGATTACAGGGCGCACAGTCAATACACGCCTGAGTTCGAAGAATATTATTTTGTGGCAATATTGCACGATCCGTCTGAAACGAAAGGGAGTTCCGGCTGCCTGAAGAGCGTCAAGGTAAACGGACAGGAGCTTAATCTAATCACGGACGGCGCCCCCGAACAACGCAGCGACACCTTGAACGCCTCCGCCGCCACCGCCTGGTATTACAACGAAAACATCAACATCAGCTTCATTAAGGTTTTCGACGATAAGCCCCTTGTTACCATCACGGTAGAGTATTTCTAAAACCCGGCAGCAAAATCAGCACGCAAGAAAAGACCTCGGAGTTCTCACAGAACTCCGAGGTCTTTGTAATTTCAGGCCGGTTTATCGGCGGGCTTGTTCTTGCGGGCGGGCGCTTTGCGATCGGCCCTCTTCTTCAAGCCCGAAACGACTTTAAGAAGTTCGTGAGAGTTGTTCTCCCCCAGATATGGCCGACTGGCGTTGGTTGTATAATCCATTTCAGAAGCTCAATAAGCGCAAGTTGAGCCTCTACCAATGCGCAGGCGTTGGGCCTGATCGGGACTGGTTGATATTCACACGTAAGGCGAGATGGTTCCCATCAATGAAGAAAACACAGACGCAGTGGCAACAGTGGATCGAACCCTGGTACCTGGTCTATACCCTCATTGGATTGGTCGCAGCGGGCCTGACGCCGGTCCTCATCCCCTTGATCGTGAGCCGCAGCGGCGATGCGGGCCAGGTGGGCCTGGTGGTGGCAGCCTTCAGCCTGGGCGGGTTGACCTCACCCGTGTGGGGCAGCCTGGCCGACCGTTACCGTCTGCACCGCTGGTTGCTGGCGGGCGGCATGCTCGTCGCCAGCCTGGGATTGGCAGCCTTTGCTTTTACCACGCAACCGGCGCTCTGGTTCCTGCTGGCCGTCCTCCAGGGGTTGGGCGCTGCCAGCGCATCCACGGTTGCCAACCTTTTTGTGGTCGAGGCCCATCCCAAGTCCGAATGGGATGAACGCATTGGCTGGCTGCAAACCTTTTACGGCGTCGGCCAGGTCAGCGGGTTGGTCCTGGCAGGGCTTTTGACCCAAACCGATTTCCGTGTTGGACTATTGACGGCTGCGGGCTTGAGCGCTGTCGCCGCCATCCTGGGTTGGCTGACCACCCAAACGCCCTCGGCGCAGCCCGGTTTGGCCCCGGTGCTCGTCCACCCGGCAAAACATACCGAAGGGGCGTTCCATTCGCCGCAGCGCCTTTTTCACAGCCTGGAACTGAGTGGGGTCAAAAACCTTGGGTCAACTTTACGCTCTCCTTTTGGCTTTTTTCTCTTAATCTGGCTGTTGGCCTTCATGGGGCCGGCGGCGGTCTTTTCCCAATACCCGATCCTGATGCAAAAAGTCTATGGCGTGCTCCCCGCTGTCTCCTCGATTGCTTTTGCGATCATTGCCGGTCTGGGCCTGACGCTTTATACCCCTGCGGGCCAGTGGTCGGAACATCGCGGCCCGGCGCGCATTTTGCAGGCTTCCCTGGGAATGCGCCTGTTTGCCTTTGCAGGATTGTTATGGTTGGGCTTCTTGCCCATCAGCGGCAACATGAACTTACTGGCCTTGCTCGCCTTTGCCTTTGTGGTCTGGGCCTGGTCCCTGATGAGCGTCAGCGGCACTGCGCTGGCAGCGCGACTTTCGCCGGTTGGGGAAGGCCAGGGCCTGGGCATTTTCAATGCCGCCACCGCCGTTGCAGGCGTGATGGGAGCGCTCATCGGAGGCTGGGCTGCCGGGCTATGGGGCTACACTTCCATTGTTGTGCTCGCCTTGCTGGGCGTGGCCCTGGGCCTGGGTCTTAGCTTTATCTTAACCAAGAAAGACACGAAACCAAACAAGGAGATGATATGAAAGCCATCGCAAACACAACCAACACTTCCACGT
>JBARBA010000477.1:0-18409 GCA_049792555.1 Anaerolineales bacterium | reverse complement strand
ATAGGTAACGCTTTCAACGATATCCGTATGTCCATCGAGAGTTATCCAGGGTTTCCTGGATTTCCAATCCCAGATGACGATCCGTCCCTCGGCATAACCGGCCGCCAGGTATTTGCCATCGGGGCTGAACATCAAGGCGCTGAGGCCGCTGCCGGTCGGTTTGAGTTGCTCGTTCGCATCCAGGCTGATGATTTTTTTCCAGGTTTTGGTTTCGTAAATACGTATGATCCAGGAATCGTCGCTCATGGCGAGCATGGAACCATCATGGCTTACGGAAAGCCCCCGCACCGGAGAACCGTTGGAGATAGGCGGCAGAGTGGGTTTACCGGCGTTGATGTCCCATATCAACACCTGTCCGCTCCTGTAACCGGCAGTCAGGTAACGACCGTCCCGACTCCAGGACAGTACTTCAGCATAATTGGGAGTGGATTTTAATTTTTTTACGACTTGGCCTGTGGCAGTATTCAACAGATCGACATCGCCGTTGATGACGGCAGCGGCAACCAACTTTCCATCCGGGCTAACCCGGACATCGTGGACGTGGTCGCCAAGCTCGCGCGTCCACACTTCGTAACTGCCGGTAAGAGAAATATCCCAGGTGCGGACCAAGCCATCGTTGCTGGCGCTGGCTAGAGAGCGTCCATCCGGACTGACGGCTACACCATTGACCACGTCATTTGCTCCGTTCAGAACCATTTGGCTGCGACCATACTGCGTATCCCACAAGCGAATTGTGTGGTCGGCGCCGACAGAAATCAGTGTTTGGCTATCGCTCGTGAAAGTCAAATCGTACACCCAGTCCACATGACCGGGGATTGGCATCATATTGTTAGTCCTGGCCTCAAGATTCCAGATGCGAATGATGCGGTCAGTGCCGGCGCTGGCAAGCAGTTTCCCATCCGGGCTGGCGGCCAAAGCATAAATGGTTCCAGTGTCGCCCGGAATAACGAAGGACTTATCCTCGGCAAGTTTCCCGGTTTTTGTATCCCAGGCATAAACATGGTTGTCGTTGTCGCCGGCGACAAACAGGGTGTCCTTATAAAGGCTATCCTCGGCGCTGAACGCGACGGCTTCGATCGTTTTGCGACTGCCATTCACAAGGTCGTAGATTTTTGTCCCAGTGGTCGCGTTCCAAATTCTCGCGGTACCATCATCGCCGCCCGTGGCAATATACGCGCCATTGGCGCTATAGGCCACAGCGCGTGTCTGTCCTTTATCGGCCTCCACATGATACTTCATCTTCCAGGTGGACGTATCCCATACGGTCAGCCGCCCATCTGCGCCCACCGCGGCCAGGGATTTCCCGTCGGGGCTGTAAGCCGCCGCGAAAGCACTCAGGCCGCCGTATGGATTCTTTTTATCAACGACATCCAGCGTCTTAATCGCCTTGAGAGTCTTGGCATCCCAAATCCTGACCGTGCCATCCCCCGCAGCGCTTGCCAGGAACTTCCCCTGTGGGCTATAGGCCACCGAATAGACGACGGCTTCGTGGTCATCATCTTTCGTGACCGGGCGCACAGCGGACACCGCATTCAAAACCCGCACCTGCGGCAACGCTTCATGGATAGCCTGAAGGATTTCAGGATGAGGCTTCGTGGTGACATTCGACCCGGCCAGCGCCAGCAGCAGGCTGAGTTCCGGGTCGCTTTGCAGGTTGCTGACAGACGCTGCCGCCAATTCGCGCGCCACCGCTTTTTTTTCCTCGGCGTGTGATTTCAGGAAAAACCCCAGCGCCACAAAAACAGCAACCACCGCCGTGACAAACAACCAGCGGATTAAAATATTGGCCTGGCGTTCACGGACGGCGTCTTGATGTGCTTTCAGGCTGTGCTCGTAAAAATCTTTTTCAACCGGCGTCAAGTCAGCCATGTTGGCAGTGGCCCATTTTTGCATTTCAATAAAATCGGGGCCGGTGATGAGCAAGCTTTCAGAGCGGTTTTGTTGATTCCACACATCGGCCTGGCGCTGGAGGACGTTCAAATTCTGGTCGAACCATGCGCCATTACTTTCACGGATGGGCCGCACCAGGCGGTCGTGCGCCAGTTCGAACCAGGTCGCGCCGCTGCGTTTTTCGACGCGCACCAGGTAGGCGCTTTCCAGCAGCCAGATGGCTTTGTTATCCAGACCCTCGGTTTTATCGGGCGTCAGTTGCACCTGGCCGCGAAGACCGTTGACGGTGATCAGCTTGCGGTCGAACCATTCGCGGATCACCCGCTCTGGCGTCTGCGACATGCCCGCAATGGATTTCACTTGCGACGCATAATAATCGCCCAGGGCGCAATTGACATCGCCTAACTCCTTAACTTGTTCGAGGCTGATGGTTTTTTCCGTATCCGGCAACTGCTCCCACAGGCGGAGGCAAACCACCTGGAGCTGCACCGGCTCGACGGTGGGGCCAAGCTCGGGGGCGGTCGAGCCGTCGGGCTGCTGGACCTGGATGGCGCGCAAATCGTCCACCAATTGGCTGGCGCACGGGTCGGGAAATTCCACGCCCAGGGTTTGGGCCGGGCGCTGGATGGCCTGCATGGCTGCCTCTGTGCCCAGGAAGTCCAAACGATAGCGGTTTGCCAGGCGGGTGGGGATGGGGCGCAGGTAAGGGTCGAGCGGGGCCAGGTAGTCTTCACGGATGGCCACCAGCGCCCAGATGTTGCGGTCGCGCAGCGCATCGCCCACCTGCGTGAAAAAGTCAAGCTTCTTCTCGCCGTCGGTCATCGAAATGCGGATGACTTCTTCGGTCTGGTCGAAAACCAACAGGACAGGCACATCGGTCGGCTGGTCAGGGTTTTGGGCCCGGGCGCGTTCGAAATATTTGGCCAGATAATCCTTGAATTTGAGCTTGACCAGATCGTCGTCGGAAAAACGCTGGTCTGCCGGCAGACCTTCTTCAATAGACTGCAAGCAGCTATAGACATAACGGTTGAAATCACTCCCCAGTTCAACAGTGTTTGGCGGCCCCAGGCTGACGCGCATGGTTGGGAAGACCTGGAAGCCCTGTTCCGTTATTTTGGGCAGGACGGCGGCATTCAATAACGAGCTTTTCCCCGCTCCCGAAGGCGAATACAGCAAGACAATGCGCTCGGCGATCAGTAAATCCACCAGCTCTGACGTTTCGCGCTCGCGGCCATAGAGGATTTCGCCCTGTTTATAGGGTCGCGGGCCGACGTAAGGATTGGGACGGGAAATAACGGTGGGTGTAGTCATATATGTCACTCTCTATGCGGCCGGTTTCAAATGGCTGTTCAGCTCGGTCAGGAAGTCGCTCGAATTGCCCCAGTAGATGGTGATTTCCGAGTCGCCAAAATACTTTTCGAGGTACTTGCGCGCCCGCTTGGGACTGATGTTTTGCGTTTCATCCAACCCCACCTGTACGCCAACATGCGAATAACGGGCGCGTATTCTCGACGTCTCCGGGTTCATCATGGAATGGAAGAAGACGCGGAAGGCCCAATCGTCCAGTTGGAAGCCCAGGAACATGGTGGCCGCATTGGTCAGCGCTTTACGAACGCACGGTGGAATCAGGTCTTTTTGGCTGGAAATTCCCCTCAGGAAATCGAAGTAATCATCCTCGGTCAACACCATGGACTCCAAAACGCTGATGTGTCCGAAAAGATGGTAAACCAGCGGTTGTTGGGGGCTTGGGCTATAGTTGGTCCCGTCAAAAACGGACGGAGGATAGAGATCATCCAGGTCCTTCCAGTGATAGATTTCCACCTTGGGGTCTGCGCCGGCTTCCTTTAGCGCATCGGTCATCAAGTTGTCGCAATTGGTTGTAATGTAAATCGGCAGTTTGAGTTTGGCGAGCACTTTATGCTGCTCATTCTCATTTCTTTCACGCAGTTTCCCGCCGCATAATTCCAGTAAAGCATGGAGATCTGCCGCGTCCCCTTTTAGATCATCGCTCAAATCGCCCGCAAAGCGCGTCTGGAGTGTTTTGCGAAGATAATTTGTGAACGCGTCGAACATGGTTGGCAAATCCTGGCTGACCATTAAATACTGCATTACCTGCGGAAAAGATTCGCGCGAGGAAGTTGACAGCGGGAAATCAACTTGGTCTGCCAGCGCGGTGGCCCACTCGCGCCAGGTGCCGATCAAAGGCTCGTATAGGCCCGCGCCCAGGATGGGCGTCAGTTGCATGGACCGAATGCTGGATAAGACGGAGGGCCATTTTTCAAACTCTTCGCCATCATCGCTCACCCCCGGCACGTACCAGATTTTGCCGCTGCGCAAGCGCATGAACAAGACCGGCATCCAGTAATCTTGCGCATCGCGGATCGACCCGCGCGCCACGGCCAGCGCCCGGTCGATCTGCCCGTCTTTTTGAAGCTCCGCAAAAAAGACCGGCATGATTTTTTTAACGCTGTCCATGCTGATGTTGCCCTGCATGGCGATCACCGCCGGGACGCCGGCCTGCGCCAATTGGGGGCCAATTGCCTGGAGCGCTTCCCCGGCGCCTTTGCCGGCGCTCTGACAGGAAGCCAGCACGATCAGGCGCGGCTGCTGTTGCAGTTCCCGGATGCGCGCCGTCAATTCGTCGGCGGAAGTGATGGCAGCTTTGCCGTCGTCATCTTCCAGCCAAATGCGCGGTTCGCCGTTGGCTACGGTTCCGTGCGCCGCCAGGTACAGGATATCCACCCCATCGCGCAGGGCATTCACGATATTGTTGAGCGTGCATTTGGTCCCGCCGCCCAGTTCGGTGACCGGGATGTTCCCCAATGCTTCTTTGGCGCGTTCCAATTCGCCGGGCGCATCCACCGCTGCCAGTTTGTAGTCTGTGAGATTCGACGGGTTGGAGGCCGCCGTTAGCGCCCTCAAGTCACCCTGCGGGCGCAGTTTCACCGGACGCCAGTCGCTGCTGCTTAAATAGCGTGAAAACAAAACATTTTCCCCGGTAAACAAGGGCGCTTTTTTATTCTCATCTTGTGGGTCGCCCAACGCTTCCCAGTAAAGCGTATTCAATTCAGGCGCGCTGGGGCCGATCAGCATGCGCAGGCGCAACGGCGCTTGCAAGCCCTGGGCGCTGGCGCGCGCCTGCGCAAACGACGACAAAAAGCTGAAATCGGCGAACAAACTCCCGGTCAGCGTTTGGCCGTATTCAACCGGATCAGCAATCAGCGACTGCAAAGTCGGTAGGTCAAAGATCACGTTGACCGGCTCGCCGGTTCCCAAACGGATATCGGCGTCGCTATTTGGCATGGTAAGCCGCATTTCGACGCTGTAATTGCTGCCGTCGCGCCGGTGCAGACCGAGTTCCAGATCGGCAAAGTCAGTCAAGGGACACTTCCTCAGGTCAAGATAGCCGCCCGCCCATTCCGATGGGAACAGGCGGGCGGAGAAAAATCAACAGGTTAGCAATCTTCAGGGCTGAGTTGCGGCGCAGGGTCTTCGGGGCGTTCCTTCACCAACCAGGCTGCCACGTAGCCTTTGTTGCCATTCACGTCCTGGACATGCATCCACTCGCCCAGTTTGCCAATTTTCGTTGCGGCGGTGTCCAGCGCTTCAATCGCGGTCAATTCCGCGCCTTTCGTCACCCGATAAATCAAGGTGTCGGTTGCGATCAACGGCGCGCTACGCAAGGCCAGATTCTCTTCGAGCGCCCGCACAATCACGGGCGGGACTTCGTCAACGCTAAAGCTCATCGTCATTCTAGGCCCAAGAACGGCTTGTGGGCCATAAGCGCCAATGCTCACGATGGAAACATACCATGCCGCCACAAAACCCTGATCGCCGCAAATATCCGAGACTTTGAGCCATTGATCCATCACGCCAACCTTATGCATGACATCGGCGTCAGACTCAAGACATCTCAACCCGGTTCCAATCGGATAAAATTTCACGGTGGTGGTCTCATCGGAAGTGACGCCAGGCCTCGTGCGCAACCTGAGCGCATCGACGTTGGTCTGGACCACCGCCGCATTGGTCGGGGCGTACACCGGGTCAACGATCGGCATAATGGTTTGAGCCCTTGAGAGCAGCCAGGCAGCCATGTAACCTTGCAAGCCATCCGGCGCTTTAACCGCCAGCCATTGATTGTACTGACCGAGCTTGGACAGGGCAATGGCATCCGACTCCAGCACAATAAATTGTGTGTTTAGCGGGTAGCGGTTTAACAGCGTGAAATCGGCAATAATGGCCTGCGAGCGCAGCGCCAACGCATCTGCCGCGGCATAGACCGGGAAAGAAGCCCTCACGCCTTTATCGAGCACCTGCGGCGTGGCCGGCGTAAACGACCCGATATTTCCATTGCTAAAGAACACAGCGGTAATGATCTTGGCGGGATCCGTCGAACCGGCAATTTGGGCATAGGCGGATTGGCTCAACTTGATCTGCCCGGCGCTGGTCGGCCAGGAATACGGGTCGTATGCCAGGTAATCGCTGCCCTGTTTGGCGTAAAGGACGGAATAATTTGTCTGCAAACCAGGTTGTAGCGAAGAATCCATTTGAATAATGACCGGCTGATTCATCGCCAGGCGGCTATCGATTTCAGCCATTGGCGCAGGTGAGCCGGGACAACTGCGATAATCCAGCGTCATGCCAGGCACAATCTGGCCAATCATCCCGGCATAGATAAGGCCCGTACCGGCTTGAAAGCCTTTAATCGCCTTCATCCTTTCGTTCAAAATTGCCGGGGTAAGGTCCGGCGCACCGTAGTGTGCTGCGCACATGGACATACTGGCCAGCAATGCGCCAGAATTGCCGATGGTCGACACTTTGTCGAACCCCAGCAGGGTGGCGCTCCATTGTGGATCTCTTTGCGAATATTGTTTGACCGTCATTTTTTCCTCCGTTGCATAGGATTGAATTGTTGGATCCCGAATAAGCTTAAGTAATTATACGGGACAATTGCGTAATTACAAACACACATGTCCAAATTTAAACTCACGGCGCTGGCGTGGGCGTAGCCTCAGCCTCCAGCGGCCACTGCGGGCAGGTGGCGCGGTAAGGTTCGGTAAAGCCATACTGCGCCCACTCGGCGCGGGTAAAATTGCGGCCCACGCGCTGGCAGGTTTTTTCGACCCAGAATTGCGGGTCGAGGTCCCACAGGATGATGGTATTGTCGGAACTGCCGGACGCGAGCGTTTTGCCATCGGGGCTAAAGGCCACGCTGTTTACGCTGTCAGTATGTCCCTTGAGCGGTTGGCCGATGGGCTGACCCGTCGCAATGTCCCACAGGATAACGGTTTTGTCGTAACTGCCGGAAGCGAGCATTTTGCCATCCGGGCTGAAGGCGATATCCGACACCGTGTCAGTATGTCCCTTGAGTTGACCTGTAGACTGACTCATGACTGCACTCGTGTTGAGCACCGTCGAAACGCTCGTGTTGAGCATCGCCGAAACATCCCACAAGAGGATGGTGTTGCTGTTGTCGTTGCTTATGCTTAATGCGAGTGTTTTTCCATTGGGGCTGAAGGTCACGTTGTTTACCCGGCCAGTCTGTCCCGTAAGCAGCCGAACGATGCTCTGGCGGGTGGTCACGTCCCAAAGAAAAACCTCTCCATCAAGGCAAGCGCCGAAGCTGTTATCCCTTGCGCAGCTACTGGAGGCGAGCGTTTTGCCATCGGGGCTGAAGGCTATACTATCTATATAAGAAGTATGCCCTTTGAACGGCTGACCGAGGGGCTGGCGGGTCGCCACGTCCCACAAGATGATAACCTTTTCGTCGCTGTCGGATGCGAGCGTTTTGCCATCGGGGCTGAAGGTATATAAGAAAAGAAGATGCCCTTTGAACGGCTGGCCGATGGGCTGGTGGGTTGCCATGTCCCACAAGATGATGGCGCGGTCCACGCCACCAATACCAGATGCCAGCGTTTTGCCATCGGGGCTGAAAACCACCCTATATACATTAGAAGTTTGCCCTTTGAGCAGTTGGTTGCTGGGCTGGACCGCTGAAACACTTGTGAGCATCGTCGAAATATCCCACAGGATGATGGTGTTATCGTCGCTGCCGGATGCGAGCGTTTTGCCATCTGGGCTAAAGGCCACGCTGTTTACCCGGTCGGTATGTCCCACAAGCAAGCGACCTATGGGCTGGCCTGCCGCCAGGCTCGTGTCAAGCGCCGCCGCAACACGAGCTTTACGCGCCGTCGGAACACGAGCCTTAAGCGGCGTCGCAACATCCCACAGGATGATGGCGCCATTGCTGCTGCCGGATGCAAGCGTTTTGCCGTCGGCGCTGAAAGCCGTGCTGTATATCCCATTATCATCATGGTCTATTATCAGCGGCTGACCGATGGGCTGACCGGTCGCCGCGTCCCACAGGATAATGGTTTTGTCGTTTAGGGATGCGAGTGTTTTTCCATCAGGGCTGAAAGCAAGGCTCCCCAGGCTAGCCGGCCCCTTGACCGGTTGGCCGATGGGCTTGTGGGTCGCCACATCCCACAGGATGATGACGCTCTCGTCGCTGCTGGATGCGAGCGTTTTGCCGTCCGAGCTGAAGACCAACTTGGATACCGCACTATTTTTACTTTGCATGAGCGGCTGCCCAATGGGCTGGCCGGTCGCCACGTCCCACAGGATGATGGCACTGTCGCCGCTACTGCCGGATGCCAGCATTTTGCCGTCCGGGCTGAAGGCCACACCAAATACCCCGGCAGTATGTCCCGCCGTAAGCACCCGACCGTTGACCTGGCCGGTTGCCACGCTCGCGTTGCGCGCGGTCGAAACGTCCCACAAGATGATGGTGAAATCTTCTGTGCTGGCGGACGCGAGTGTTTTGCCATCCGGGCTAAAGGCGATATTCGTCACCGTATCAGTGTGTCCCTTGAGCGGCTGGCCAACCGGCTGGCGGGTGGCCACATCCCAAAGAATAACATTTCCTTCAGGGCAAGAGGCGTGGCTGCTCTCAACTTTCTCTCCGCAACCGCCGGAGGCGAGTGTTTTGCCATCCGGGCTGAAGGCCAGGCTGTTTATCGAGCCGGCATCTCCTGTGGGCAATTGACCGATGGGTTGGCCTTTCTCTATATTCCACAAGATGATGGCACCGTCCTTACTGCCGGAGGCCAGCATTTTGCCGTCCGGGCTGAAAGCCAGGCTGCTTACCAAGTCAGTATGTCCGTTCAAAAACTGACGTAGTGGCGGATTCGTTTGCGTGTTATCCAGCAAGACGCCGCGCGATTGATAAGTATTCTTCGTGCGGAATGCTTCCACACCCAAGAGCATGGAAACCAGGAAATTTTTATCGCGCGCATTGACTGCCAGGGAGACCAGTTCTCCCGCGCGGGCAACGCTTGCCTGTTCAACAGCTTTCTGCTTCTCGGTCTCAGCATTTGCCTGCGAGGTCGAAGCGGCGTTGGCGCTCAATACTGCCTTTCCTTCGGCGGTCGCAGCCGCATTGGCATTCTGCTTTGCATTGGCCTCGGCGGTGCGAGCCGCAGCCGCCTGCTTTTCGGCATTCTGGCTGGCGGCATTGGCGCTGATGCCGAAGAAAACGGCAACGATCAGCAACACCAGCGAGGCGACCAGCCCGGCAATAATGAACTGCCTCTGCCGGCGGTCGCGCTGCGCGCGTTTTTGCAGGCTGCGGCAGGCTTCCAGGAAGGCGCTTTCATCGGGCGTCAGCCGCAAGGATTTGGCATCCTTTTCGGCGGTCAGCATTTCCGTCCCGCGTAGCAGCAGGCCTTCGCCGTGTCCCTGCTGGTTCCACAGCACCGCCTGGCGTTGGAACAGTTTCAGGTTGCGCTCGAACCAGGCAGTATTGTCCTGGCGAACCGGTTTGACCAGCCGGTCGTGCGCCAATTCATACCAGGTCTTGCCCGCGCGCGTCTCGCCGCGCACCAGGTGGGTATCTTCCAACAGGCGCAGGGCGCTATTGGGCAGCCCTTCTGTCGTTTCGGCGCCTTTCAAAACCTGGCTACGGATGCCCTCCGGCGTGATCAGGCGTTCGTTGAACCACTGGCGCAGTACGCGCTCGTCCAGTGGACTGCTTGCGCTGACGCTTTTGACGCTGTTGGCGTAGAACGAAGCCAGCGCCTGGTCGACGCTGCCCACGCGCTGCAAGTCGCTTTCGTCGATCACGCCGTCGTCCGCCGCGCCGGACTGCCACAGGTTGTAACACACCACCTGCAACTGCACCGGCTCGACGTTCGGCCCGGCCTCGCTGACGAACGAGCCGTCCGGCTGCTGCGTTTGGATGCAGCGCAGGTCATCCACCAGCTTTTGGGCAGCCTCGTCTTTGAAGTCCACCCCGGCGTTTTTGGCCGGTTGTTGAATGGCTGGTCTGGCGGCCTCCGGGCCGAGCAGCCCCAGGCGGAAAGTGACGTTCAGGCGGTTGGGGATGGCGCGTGTGTAAGGAGCCAGTCCGCCCATGTAATCCTCGCGCATGGAGAACAGCGCCCAGCGGCGGCGGTTTTGCAGGGCCTCGCCCAGTTGCTCGAAGAACTGCTGTTTGGCAGGCGCGTCGGTGGGCGAGACCGTCAGCACTTCCTCGAACTGGTCGAAGATCAGCAGGCAGTTTTCGAGCGCCCCATCAGGCAAAGCGCGCTTTTCGAGATAGGCATCCAGCGTCAGGGCGGCCAGTTCCATTAGCGGCAGGCGCTTTTCGGGTGGCAGGCCTTCCTCCAGCGAGAGCAGGGTGCTCAACGCATAGCGGTTTAAACCTGCCACACCGCGCGCTTCCGGCGGCGCTTCGAGATTGACGCGCACCAACGGGAAGACGCTGAAGCGCTCAACCATGCGCGGCATCAACCCGGCCTGGATCAGCGAGGATTTGCCCGCTCCGGAGGGCGAGTGCAGCAACACGATCCGTTCGGCCATCAGCAGCGCTGCAAGCGAGCGGATTTCGCGTTCGCGGCCAAAGAAAGGTTCGCCCTTTTTGATCGGGCGCGGGCCAACGTAGGGGTTATTGGGGACAGGGGTGTTCATCGGTTATTCTCCTGCCATTTTTGCATCAGTCCGGCCAGGTAATCATCGGCGCGGCCCCAGAAAAGGTTGATATTGGCGCCCTTGATGAAGTATTTCTCCAGGTAGCGTCGCGCGCGCAGCGGTTCGAGCGTGTTCTCGTCCTGCGGCTCGATCTGCGCGGCGATGTGGGCGTACTGTCCGAGCAGCCCGCTGCCCGCTTGCGCCAGGATGCTGTGGAAAATGACCCTAAAAGCCCATTCCTCGGTCTCAAAGCCCAAAAACAGCAGCAGGGTATCGCTCAAGGCCAGCCGCACCTGCTCAGGCACGAAAGCCTTGTTGCTGGTGAATCCGATCAGGTATTTGATGTACTCGTCCTCGGTCAGCACCAGCGAGCCGCGGTCATTCCAGCGCCCGAACAGGTAAAAAACCAGCGGGTGTTCGGCGCTCGGCTCGTAGCCCGGTTGCAGGTCGAAGACCGTCTTGCGACTGGCCAGGCGCGCATTCCACGGGCTGACCATCACTTCGGGTTTGCGCCCCGCCTCCTCCAGCGCGTCTTCCAGCAGCCGGTCGGGATTGGCGGAGATATACAGGGGGAATGGAAGCTGGGCCAACACCCGGTAAGCATCCAGCGGGTTGGCGGCGCGGCGTTTGGCCCCGATTGCTTTTGCCAGGACATCCGTCTCGACCCACTTCTTTGTGAGCATTTCGGGGGGTAACTCTGCCCCGAAGTTTTTCCGCAAAACGCGCTGGACGGCTTCTTCGTACTCATCGAAGGGCACCGCATCGCCCTTGTCGGTGGCCAGGTATTGCGCTACTTTGGGCAGCGCGTCGCGGTCATAGGGCGACATGGGATAGTGGAAGGCTTCCGCCCAGGCGCGGGCGATGTCGGCGCTGGGGCCGAGCAGGCTTTCGAGCAGTCCCGGCCCGATGATGGGCGTGCAGCGCTCGCGGCTGATGTAGCGGATCTCGGTCTCGTAGTCGCTTCCGCTGTCCTGGTTGCTGAATCCAGGCGTGTACCACAGGCGCCCGCTTTTCAAGCGCATGAACAAGACTGGCGCCCAGAAATCGGGCTGTTTGCGCACCATGCCGCGCGCTGCCGCCAGGGCGCGGTCGATTTGGCCGTCCTTTTGCAGTTCGCGGAAAAAGGCCGGCATGAACTGCGTGGCAGTGTCCATGCGCAGGTTGGCTTGCATGGCAATGACCGCCGGGATGCCCGCTTCCACCAGGCGCGGGCCGAGCGCCGAGAGCGCCTCGCCGCTGCCGTTCCCGGCGCTCTGGCACGAGACCAGCACGGCCAGACGCGGTGGCTTTTGCAGTTCCTTGATGCGCAGGGCAAAGTCCTCGCCGTTGACGGCTTCGCGTTTACCGTCCGCGCCTTCAAGATACAGGATCGCCCGTCCGTTGGCCATCACGCCATGGCAGACCAGGTACAGGATGTCGCTGCCCTCGGCGCGCAGGGCGCTGATGATTTCATCCACCGAAGCCGGTTTTCCATCGGCTGGAAGCGCCGTCAGGGCGATGTCTGCCAGCCCGGCGCGGGCGCGTCCCAATTCCCCCGCCACGTCAATCGACGCGAGCTTATAGTTTGCCAGATCGGATGGGTTGGCTACGACGGTCAGCGCGCACAGGCTGCCCTTCTGTTGCAAACGCACCGGACGCCAGTCCATGCTGGAGAAGTAGCGCGAGAAATAGACGTTTTCGTTGGTGGAGAGGGGGGAATTGTCCTGCGGGTCGCGCAACAGCTCCCAGCGCAGACGGTGCAGTTCGGGGGCGCTGGCGCTGATCCACAGCCGCAGCCGCAGGGGCAGGCTTTGGCTCTGGGCGCTGGCGCGCGCCTGTCCGAAAGCGGTTTGCAGCGCCGGGTCTTTAAAGAGCGCCGCTGTCAAAGCTTTGCCGTAGGCTTCGGGGTCGATCACGTTCGCATCGAAGGCTTCATCCGCCGGGTTAAGTTCCACCCAAACCGGCTTGTCCTGCCCCAGTCCGGTATCCGCCTCGCTGCCCGGCTGGTTGAAACAGAACTCTACCGAGTACATCCCGGCGTCGAATTTGTGCAGGCTCAGTTCAAGATCGGCGTATAGTTGCATAAGGCCATCTCAATGAATGAAGTGACGAAGCAGGAAAGAGAAAAATAGGCCAAAGCATGTTTGCACCTGGAATCAGGCGGAAACAGTGTAACGTTTTATTCGGTTGGCGTAACAATAAAATCAACTGATAACGCTAAAGTTCGACCCACAAGAATACCCCAACCTTTGTATTATACACGCAGTTTATCCTGCCGGGAGTGGCAATTTGCAAAAATGGAACTCAGGAATTGAATCGGGTATACTTTCCCCATGCCCGAAACCATCGGCCTCTACGGAGGCTCCTTTGACCCGCCACACCTCGGCCACCTCATCCAGGCCGCCGAGGCGCAGGCCCAGCTTGCGCTGCCCCGCCTGCTGTGGATGCTGACCCCCGAATCGCCGCACAAGACCGGGCGCGTCGCCGCTCCCTTGCATCACCGGCTCGAAATGCTGCGCCGCGCCCTGGCGGGCCTGCCCGGTTTCGAAATCTCAACCATCGAAATGCAACGCCCCGGCCCGCACTACACGATTGAAACGCTGGAAATATTGCGGACTCAAATGCCGTCTGTGGAATTTGCCCTTTTAATCGGCGGCGACGGGCTGCGGGATTTCCCGCTTTGGCGGCGTCCGCTCGACATTTTGGCGGCCTGCCGTTTCATCGGCGTGATGCGTCGCCCCGGCGCTGTGATTGACATGGACGCGCTCGACAACAGCCTGCCGGGCCTGCGCGAAAAAATCCGCTTTGTCGACGCCCCGCAACTGGAAATTTCCTCCAGCGAAATCCGCAACCGCATCTGCAACGGCGGGCATTATCGTTATTATCTTCACCCCGATGTTTACCAATACATAGAAGAACACCAACTGTATCGCTAATCAAAATCGACGGCAACTGCCGTCGATTTTTGGCTATTTTGAAGAAAATTCTCCTGATGCTCTATGCCTGGCCGCCTGGCGTAACCGGCTCGCTTCTTCCGCGTGTTTCCAAAAAGCGCGTAAATCTTCGTGAAGAGAAGAACCAGAAACAACCGATACCGGCAACCAACACAAAGCCCAATGCCCACACATAGGGTGGGACAAAAGCCATCGCCGCGCACGCCGGCGCACCGCAAGTTTGCCCGATTGAGCGCAACGCAAACCCGACCACCATCAGGTCGGTGATCGATTTCGCCGCCAGTTGCGCCGGCGACGATGAAACATAGGTCAGGTAGACCGGCATGAGCAAAAGCATAACGCTAATACCCACAATCAGGATTAGCGTTAGCCCTGAAATGTTGCGTATGCGTTGGGCCTTGCGCTCGGCTGCCAGCCTTGCCTGGAAGCGCAGCGCAAACCCCGCCGGCGGCGCAGACATGGGCGCGGCGCGCAACGTTCGGTTGGAATACGCCAGCGCAGCGCATTGGGAGCAGCTTTGCAAGTGCAGGCGAAGCTCGCGCTCCTGTTCGGCGCTCAGGCGCTCGTCATCGAGCAGCCAGGTTTCATAAGATCGGTGATCCATAAGGCATCCTTTCTACGCGAGTCTCAGGGGAATTTGCCAACATGCGGCGGGCAAGTTCTTTGCGCGCCCGGTGCAGGCGGCTCTTGACGGCGCTAACAGTGAGGGAGAGACTCTCAGAAATTTCAATCTCCGAAAAATCATACCAATAACGCAGGATGACAGCAGCCCGGTCTGTGGCATCCAATTTCTGCAAAACACGTTGGAGCATGGCCTGTTCTTCGATGCGGACGGTCTCCTGCTCCGGGTTGAGCGCATTCACATCCGGGAACTCCATCGGGCGCTCATCGTCGTTCCGTTCAGCATCGATGGAGATCATCGTAAACCTGCGCCGCCGCAGGCAGTCGATGCAATAATGCGCTGTAATCGAAAGCAGCCAGGTCGCAAAGGAGCGCTGGCGGTCGTAACGCGCCAGGTTCCGATAGACGCGCAAGAAACTTTCTTGGGCAGCGTCTTCAGCATATTCAACTTCGCCCAACATGCGGTAGCACAAGTTATAGACCGGGGTCTGGTATTGTTCCACCAG
This sequence comes from Anaerolineales bacterium, assembly GCA_049792555.1. Lineage (GTDB taxonomy): Bacteria > Chloroflexota > Anaerolineae > Anaerolineales > Villigracilaceae > UBA5195. The sequence goes on along the minus strand of JBARBA010000477.1, from coordinate 3,492 downwards.
GCGAGTAAAAGCCTCCTCGCTGCCTTGCTGGGCCTGGAGAACCAGGGCCATTTCTTCGTTCACGGTATCTCCTGTCGATTATCCTGCTGAAACATACGCAGGGAAAACAGTGTGGTTGCGCAGAATTTTACCTCCATATATAATGCGTGTGTTGCTCATTATGGGCCGCTGCCCGACGATTGATTCCCCTCAGTCAACCATTCAGGAGAAAAAATGACACAGCAAAAACGCCCCGCCGGGATGGTTGGTTTTTCCATCGTTTGGATCGGTCAGATTGTCTCTGTGCTGGCTTCCAGCATGACCGCTTTTGGGATGACGATCTGGATGTACCAAAAAACCCAAAGCGCCACCGCCATGGGCCTGATGCAGGTCTTCTACATCACGCCGTTCCTGTTAATGTCACCTTTGGCCGGGGTCATGGTGGACCGTTATAACCGCAAACTGATGATGATGGTCAGCGACCTGACTGCGGGGGTCGGCACATTGGGTATTCTTGTGCTATTTGCCATCGGAAAACTCGAAGTCTGGCATCTGTATGTTGCGATGATCCTGGACGGTATCGGCAATACTTTTCAGTGGCCGGCCTACTCGGCGGCCATCAGCAGCATGGTGCCCAAAGAACAATACGGCCGCGCGAATGGCATGATGTCGCTGGTGGATGCCGGGCCGGGCGTGATCGCGCCCTTGCTGGCAGGTGCGCTGCTACCCTTCATTGGCCTGACCGGTATCATGCTGATCGACGTGGCCACCTTTGTATTTGCCGTCGGAACGCTGCTGATCGTTTACATTCCCCAGCCGCCGCGCACGCAGGAAGGCAGCGCAGGCCAGGGCAGCTTCTTGAAAGAAGCCGCTTACGGCTTTCAATATATTTTTGCCCGCCCCAGCCTGCTGGGTTTGCAATTGATTTTCTTTTTTGGCAATTTGTTTTCGGGGATCGGTTTTACCGTGCTGGCCCCCATGATCCTGGCGCGCACGGCCCAAAATAGCTTGTCGCTTGGCACAGTCCAATCGGTGGGCGCGGTTGGCGGCCTGGTGGGTGGAATCGTTATGAGCGTTTGGGGCGGGTTCAAACGCAAGACCCACGGCGTGCTGCTTGGCTGGATTCTGGCCAGCATCTTTAGCATGTTGCTGGGGTTTGGGCAAACGCTGTTGATCTGGGCGATTGCCCTGGCATTGGCATTCGCTTTTAGCCAGATGGTCAATGCATCCAACCAGGCCATCTGGCAGGCCAAGGTGGCTCCCGATGTGCAGGGACGGGTCTTTTCGGCCAGACGCCTGATTGCCTGGTTTTGCAACCCGATTTCCCCGATCATCGCCGGGACGCTGGCCGACTTTGTGCTTGAGCCGGCCATGAAAACCCACAACGCTTTTTCAAACCTGTTTGCCGGGTGGGTCGGCTACGGGCCGGGGGCCGGGATGGGGCTGCTGATGGTTTTTTGCGGCATCGGCGGGGCGCTGGCGGGTTTGAGCGGTTATTTCATTCCGGCCATCCGCAATGCCGAGACGCTTTTGCCCGACCACGATACGCTGGCCCCGGCAGAACCACAGGTCCCATAAGGTGGTTTCGGCGCGGCGAGCCGTTGTGCAATTGTCAGGGTGCCGCCCAACCGCCGGTTGCTTGGGAAGCCGCCATGAAAATCTATTTTCAGATCAGACTCCATGAGTGGCGCAGTGAGAGCGGATTCGGGAGCGGACAGGAACCGGATAAACGGATTGGGGGCGGGGTGTAAGGCGGAATGAATCCCCTACGGGGAAAAGTTTCCGCCCTACGTTACTTTCAAGTCAGATACAAAAAGAGCTGGCAAAAGCCAGCTCTTTCTCATTTCGTTTTGAGCGCCACGGCTGCGCCGTAGCCTACCACGCGCCGGAAGTCGCCGGTGACGTCGCCGGAGGTGGCGTGTTTGAGCACTTTTACAGTATCCGCTCCCAGGGCGCGCGCGGCCCACAGCACCGCCGTCAGCGCGCCAATGCCGCAGGCTTCGCCCCGACCGTTCTGCTCCAGGTCAAAAATGCCTTCAGGCGAAAAGGCCGCGACCTGTCCAAGCAGCGCTGCGTCCAACTTGTTGGCAATCGTTTGCGTATAAAAATGGGAAAGGTCGGTGGAGGCGACCAGCAGCGCGTTTTTGCCGCGCAACGTCTCAGCCAGGGCTTCGCCGAGTTTACGGGCAACGTCGGGGTCCTGGGCGCGCAGCATCACCGGCAGCAACTGGAACGCCGATTTAACGGCGCGCTGCAAAAAGGGTAGTTCGATCTCTAGCGAGTGCTCCTGGTCGTTGGCGACCGGTATCAGTCCATAGCCAAGCGTCTCGCACAGGCGCGAGTCCAAATCATCAACGGCTTCTGAATCGACCTGGATTTCTCCCAGGGGCGTGGCATACGCGCTGTGGGCCGTGGTGAGCAGCGGTTGAACGTAAAGGTGGTGCATCGGCGACACAACGGCGATCAGGTCGGGGGTCAGCCCGCGCGCGGCGGCGAAGGCGTAACCCGCCACCGGCCCCGAATACATGTGCCCGGCGTGCGGCGCGATCAGCGCAATGACTTTACCGGGCAGGTCAGGCAGGCTGGCCTGGTCGAGATAGGCGTCTACGGCGCGGGCCAGGAGCTGGGGATCGGCTTCGTACCAGGTGCCGGCGATGGATGCAGGGCGGACGGCGGGAATGGTTGACATAGATATATTGTACTGCGGGAATGTGTACTACTCAAGAACCATTTTTGCCCGGTTTCATGCTTTTCTTAAAGTCTTTTCTATCCACGAAGAACACGAAGAACGCGAAGTTTAAAATCTTTTCTTTGCGCCCTCCCCGGCATTTGCGTTCGGGGCAAGTGTGGCGGGCTTACCATGCGGGCACGATGTCGCGGTTCGATTGTCACGATTTTGGGGCGAATGCTCTGACTTTAAGAAAAGTGCGTGCCCGGTTTATTTATTCGTTCACCAGCCGGGTGCCGCAGGACTGGCAGAAAAGCGCGTCCGAGGTGTGCCCGCGACCGCATTTGGGGCAGACGCGCGGCAAGTCCGCCGGCAGGGGCGCGCCGCAGGCCGCGCACTCTTCGAGGCCGGGGTCGTTGGCCGTGCCGCAATGCAGGCAGACTTTGGGGTTTTGGGGCGCGTTGTTTTCGCCGGCCAGCGCGCGGCTCAAGGCGAAGATATCGTCGAGCGCGGCCCAGACCTGGGGGGCCAGGTTGGTCTCTTGCATTTCTCCCAGCACGTCGGGGATTAGCGCCAACAAGGAGAGCGGGTTGGCGGCGGCGCGTTCGATCATGTCGCTGCCATCGGCCACGCGATCCAGCCAGTTACGGTCGCGGCTCATGGTGACGAGCACGCCGCCTTCGATGTCGGCCAGGTTGACGGTGAGGGGCGTGCCGTGTTGGCTGCCCATTTGCGCCAGGGCCGAGCCGCCGTAGCGCTCGATATGGGTCTTGTGCTGGCGGTCCTGGAAGCGGGCGGCGAGTTGGTCGGCGACGGCCACGGCGCTGAGGCCGCCGTGGAACATG
>JBARBA010000476.1:0-1691 GCA_049792555.1 Anaerolineales bacterium | reverse complement strand
GAAGAAGAACGACTCGTTCGTCATCAGCGCGTCGGTGACGTCGTGCAGGATCGCGACGTCGCGACCTTGGCGCAGCGCGGTGGCCAGCGCATCCAACCCGGCGAGCTTATGCTTGCGCGCCACCGGGGTCAGGCGACTGTCGATCAAATAAGCCTTGTCGGCGCCGAGCACCAGCCCGGTCCGATCGAGAATCAGTTTGCAGAAGAAAGCGAAATCTTCGGGCTTCATGGACGCCCTCCCCCAGCCAGACGCGCGACATGCGCCGCGATCTCGGTAACCGGAAGAATTGCGCTGCAGACCCCTGCCCCAGCGGCAGCGCCCGGCATGCCCCAGACAACGCTGCTTGCCTCGTCCTGCACGAGGATGGGCGCGCCGGCTGCATCGAGCGCTTCGCAGCCTTTCAGCCCGTCCTGGCCCATGCCTGTCAGGATGACGCCCAGAGCGCGTGAGCCGTAAACTCCGGCGATGCTGCGGAACAGAACGTCCACGGATGGCCGGCAGAAATTTTCGCGTGGGTCTTGATTGGTTTGGAGGTGAATGCGGCCTCTGTTTTCCCTCACAACCATGTGAAAATCCCCGGGCGCAATCCAAATGTTTCCCGGCTCGACCAGATCGCCCGCCTTGCATTCGCGGACAGGCAATGGGCACTTAGTGGAGAGACGCTTTGCAAGTAAAGCGGTAAAAATCGGTGGCATATGCTGCGCAATAACCACGGGTAATGGAAACCGCTTTGGAATTGTAGGCAGAAGTTTCGCGAGGGCTTCCGGGCCGCCAGTCGAGACCCCGATGGCAACAATTCCCAGACGGGTAGGGTGAAGGGGCGCAGCTCGCAAGTGAATTTTGGGAGATGGAATTGTGACGATCGATTTTGCTGCGCCCGGCAACGTGCTTTGCGTTCCCGGCGAAAACCGGCAGAGCGCTTTAATTTTGGGAATCAGATCCCGCTCGATGCTCTCGGAGGTTGCCGCCATATCCTGATTGCTGGGTTTTGCGAGATAGTCGGTCGCACCGAGTTCGAGCGCATCCAGTGTTGCCTGCGCCCCCCATTCCGTGAGCGTACTGAACATGATGATGGGTGTTTTGGGAAGAATCTTGCGGATTTCCGGGAGGGCCTCGAGGCCGTTCATTTCCGGCATTTCAATATCAAGCAGGATCAAGTCAGGCCGTAGAGTGTGAAGTTTGGAGAGCGCCAAGCGGCCGTTGGCAGCAGTACCGGCAATGTTCAAATCGGGGTCGTGCGAAAGTATATCCGTTAGAACTTTTCGGACGACGATCGAATCATCGACGATCATGATTTTAATCTGGGGCATGTTTGGTGGTGGCCTCGATTAGTCCGGTCTGAAGATACGAATGCAAGGTTCCGACGCGAAATCGCCGAAGGCAAAAGGGAGATTCCACGACGGTTTTCATTTCACACTTGTCGGCGCAATCTTTTCTTTTGTGCTTGTTAGGTGATCGCCCGGCCCCCATGGCCATTGTTGCTGGATGCTTCAGCTACTTTGAATTGATCGACGAGTCCGCTGAGCTTGGAGGACATTTTGGCCAACTTTTCCACGGCTCTCATCGTCTCGTGGACGCTGGAAGATGTATTTTGAGCTGCCTGCGCTACGCCGTTTATGTTTTGCGTAATTTCGTTTGAGCCTCTGGCTGCCGCGGAGACGTTCCGAGTCATTTCGTTGGTTGTGGCGCTC
>JBARBA010000475.1:0-6237 GCA_049792555.1 Anaerolineales bacterium | reverse complement strand
CTTACGGGCTGGCTCCCAGATATGGGGGATACCATGCCAAATCCCAAAGGACTCGATCGGTACAGACTCCAGAGCGTCAAAAGAATCAGCCCGATTACCATCCAGTACCCCCAGGCAATGTCCCGTTGCCAGATACTTACGCTGAAGAAAAATCCGGCCAGCAGCCAGGCAACCAGCCGGGTATTTCGGGATGAATTGCAGATGGATAGCGTCCAGACAAGCACAAAGGCAAGCGGGGCATAATCATATTGCATCGCATAAGGCGTCAACGCATACGTGATGAGCAGGGATATGCTCATCACTTGCAGGAATGCCTTGGATCGCCAGATGACCAGCGCAAGAGAAACAATTCCCATTGGCGCCAGCAATCCGTAATAAATTAAGGAGCGATAATTCTCTTCGATTTTGAAAATTGCCAGCCAATCGAAAATTGTCGTGTTCTTGCGTATGTCCAGAACACGGTCAGGGCCATCCAGCGCCAGGGTCAGGCCCCTGCCGAAGCCCGGTTCGAAAAACGGTTGGAACCAGGTGGGTGTAATCCAGGTGGAAACCGCCAGCAACGCGACAAGGATGCTTGTCATAACAAGCACCGGCCGCCACTGCTTTTTGCAAATGAACCATAGGCTGATTGCAACGACTGCGCCCAATGTAAGATTGGGTTTGATGAGCAGCATTGCCAACCAAAACCCTGTCCAATTCCATTTTTGCCTGTACCCCGAAAGCACTGCTTCAACAAGGATGTAGAAAAGCAAAACGGCAGCCTGTTCGAATCGCCATGTAATCCAGGCAAGAGTGAAAGTCAGCAGGGTGAAAAGCACATAACGCCGCCAGCCTTTTGCGGGCCAGGCTAATCCTTCGCTCAACTTCCAGAGGCTGATATTCCAGATGATTACGTTAAACCCCATCCAGATTGCGCGCGCCAACTGGTAGGGCAGCCCGGCAACCGGGATGAAAAACCAGGCAAACCAGGGAGGATAATAATAAGGGTTGTTGCCCATCAAACCGGTGACTTCCAGCAAAACTTTCGCCACTTGATGATAGTCGTATGGGTTCCCCCCCATTGTCAGCACCCTGGCAGCCGCATAATACCCGCGAAAGTCTATCCCAAACCATAGGAATGAGATAACCGCCAAGCCCAGGCTTGTCAGAAGCCAGATCACAAGGGTCAAGAAATCAATACGTTTTTTCCATGCATCTGAGGTGATGCCTGCGGATTTCATTTTTAGCGGCATTCGATCTTAAATAACTCCATTCCTTGATCCTGAAAGACCATTTTCCCGCAGGCTGGCAAGAATGTGGTTTGGAAATAATCCAATGCTTTGCGGTGAAGTCCGTGCGGATCGTGATATGCAATAAACCAATCGGCGTCAGGGTGGCTTAACATCAAGTAGGTGAAACCTTTTTCGCGTAAATCGTGCGCCAGTTGTTGTGGAGGCGGAGAATCCAAGGACAGGCTAACGGCTGTGGATTGCTCATCATCAGGACTACAGCGCGCGTCGCAGTAAAACCCCCGTCCGTCCCATAAAAATTGCGCTCGTTCACCGGGTTGGAACGTTTTCTCGATGTGCTGGATCATCCCGAAATCTTGTTCTGACATCAGGAGCATATCTGCTACGGATTTTTGACCTGTAAAATAAGCCAGCGATTCGCTTCCTTGAAGCATCAATAGCTGATAGAACAAACTTAGGACCATCAATCCCCCAACGATAAAAGTTTTTAGGAAAACATGGATAAACTTCGGCGCTTTTTCAATCACATTGCCTGCAAATACAGCCAAAAACGCGGATGGCGGAATAAGGAAGCGTATCACTTGCGAGCCAACAGCCCACGAAATACAGTATAACCCGGCATAGACGACAACCGGAACGAATTTTTTGGAACGGGGCAAAAACGGAAAAAGAAAGGCCAACCAGAGTGCGGGATGTATAATTTCAATGGCAATGGTTGAAAATTGGTTGTGATGTGCATATACATTGTAAGGGAGCAAGAGATAATCCAGCCAGTTTTTCCCAACCCCAAAGCTATAGACATAATCATTTAATACCGTGTTTTTGAGCGGATTCCAGCCGGGGCCTCCAAAAAGCAATGGATAGACCGGGTTGCCGGTCCATATCCAGTTTTTAATGTACCACGCGCCCATCACGCCTCCGGCGCAAAGGGCAAAAGCCAGTAGATTTTTGAACATTTCCTTGAAAGGCTGTTTTGAATTTTGAATTGATTTCCACGCGATGATAAAAGCCACCAATAATAAAGGCAGGATTGAAAGATATTTTGTGCTTGCTGCCAGTCCCGACATGACTCCCGCCAAAGCCAGCCATTTTTGGGAGTCATTTTTTTCATTGCTTAACCACAGCATAACAAAATATACGCCCCAAAATTCGTAGACGGCCCAGGCAAAATCGATGCTGGCCCAGGTTGCCCACATCGAAAACGCCGGTGTGCCCGCCCATATTGCGACTGCAATCACGGCTGTCTCCCGCCCGAAAAAGCGTTTGCCAAATGTATAAATGCTCAAAATGAACAGGACTGCATAAGTCAGGTTGATCAGTTTTGCGAGTGACGCTAATCGGAAAACAAGCCCGATCAAAAAAAGCATTTCCCCCAGGAATGGATAGGCCGAACGCAGGACTTCAGGATCGAAGTAGATCCTTCCCTGGGCCAGGAACTGGCGAGGAATCTCCAGGTGATAAAGCAGGGCGTCATAATCCCAAACCGGCAATAGGGCGTTTATCAGTAACGTTGGAAGCAAAATGATAATTACGATTTGCAAAAAGAACTCAAATGGCGCGCCCCTGCCTGCAAAGCGAAAGGCGCGCAGGATCGACCAGATATCTTTTGCAATCCCAGGCCACTCCCTGCAAGTAACAAGGCCTATCAAAGCCAGCCAGACGAAAATGGCAGCGCTCGTCAGCCACCCTGCCAAGCCAAGTAACATGACCCCCAGCGAAACGGCTCCAAGACCGAGCAGATACGACGCCAGGATCGACTCTGCTTTTGAAAGCGGCATAGCCAGCCAACGCAGGAGTATCCAGACTAGGCCCACTGCTGTAATGTTGATATAACCATACAAAATCACCAGAAAAGCAGTCTCGCCCCAAACCGTCATGCCGCGCGCGTCCAAATCCGGCGCAGGCATCATCATCCGCCAGGCCAGGGTTAGCAACCATAGCATAAGCACAGCGTACGAGGTTAGCGAAATCTTGTCGATTTTATGGCGCAAAATTTGCATGTCTTATTGTATCTTGGATTTAACCCGTCAGTGTCTCTTCACCCGTCATTCCCTGAAATTGCCTGCTCGGTGGATTATCAGGTAAAATCATCTCCGGCTCGTTCAAATTATTTCTCTACGAATGGTCAAAAACCTGATGGATTCCAAACACTGGCTAATTCCTGCCCCGATCACCCCCGCGGCTGACGCCCAACTCGAAAAATTCCCACCCATCCTGCGCCAGATCCTTTTCAACCGCGGCTACGCCACCGACGCTGCGGCGCGCGCCTTCTTGCGCGCCAGCGTCGATTTCGACATGTCCCCCTTCCAGATGAGTTACATGGAATCGGCTGTCGCCCGCATCTTCTACGCCATCGACGACAAGGAACCCGTCGCCATCTACGGCGATTACGATGTGGACGGCGTAACCGCCACCGCCTTACTGGTGCTGACGTTGCGCGCGCTGGGAGCGAACGTCTGCGAGTACATCCCCAATCGCTTCGACGAAGGCTACGGGTTGAATACCGACGCCCTCGACGCGCTCAAAGCCGAAGGCGTCCGGCTGGTTGTCAGCGTGGACTGCGGCATCCGCTCCCCGGCTGAAGCGGCCTACGCCAAATCCATCGGCCTCGACCTGATCATCACCGACCACCACCATCCCGACGATCACCCCCCATCTGCGTATGCCGTGATCAATCCCAAACAAGCCGGCGACAATTATCCCGATAAAGACCTGGCGGGTGTGGGCGTGGCCTACAAACTCGCGCAGGCGCTCTTTGAACGCAGACCACAGACCGTAGACGGCAAGCCGTCTGTGGAGTTTCTCGCCGACCTGCTCGACCTGGTGGCGTTGGGAACCGTCGCCGACCTGGCCCCGCTGGTCGGTGAAAACCGCATGTTGGTGCGCAGAGGCTTGCAGAAAATCCGCGCCACCACGCGCCAGGGACTGTTCTCGCTGGCCGCCGTCTCTGACCTGACCATCTCGCGCACCACCGCCATGAACATCGGTTTCATGCTGGGGCCGCGTCTCAACGCCGCCGGGCGGCTCGATTCGGCGCTGGCTTCGTTCAAACTGCTGACCACCACCAACCTGCTCGAAGCCGGGCAGTTGGCCCAACAGTTGGATATCCAGAACCGCGAACGCCAGACGCTGACGCGCAAAATCCAGGAACAGGCCGAGACCCTGGCCCTGGCCGACGACCCCGACGCCTCGCTGTTGTTCGCCGCGCATCCCGATTTCAACTCAGGGGTGGTGGGCCTCGCCGCAGCGCGCCTGTCGGAAACGTACTACCGACCTGCGGTGGTCGGCCAGACTTCGGGGGATACAACGCGCTGCTCGTGCCGCTCGATCCCCGAATTCCACATTACCGACGCGCTCGACCAGTGCCGCGACATTCTCGTCCGTCATGGCGGCCATGCCGCCGCTGCCGGGTTTACCGTGCGCAATGAGCATCTCGCCGAGTTGATTACCCGCCTGAAAGCCATCGCCGCCGAAAAACTGGGCGGACGCGCCCTGCGCCGCACCCTGACGGCGGACATCGAAGTGCCCCTGGGCGACCTGACCTTTGACGTGCTCAAATACCTCGATTATCTCCAGCCCACCGGCTACGGCAACCCCGACGCGGTTTTCGTCTCGCGCAACGTGCAGGTCAAGTCCTCGCGCGTGGTCGGACAGGAGGGCAAGCACCTGAAACTGACGCTCTCGGACGGCCGTCTCAGCTTCGACGCCATCGGCTTCCGCCTGGGCGATCAACTGCCGGGCCTGCCGCCGCGCGTGGACGTGCTCTACGCCTTCGAAGCCAACGAATTCAACGGGCGCACCAGCCTGCAACTCAACCTGAAAGACATCAAACCGGCGGGGACGCCGGACTAAAGACCAGAATACAAAAGAGCCGGATGGTTTCATCCGGCTCTTTTTGTGCAGAGAGGGTTTAAAAACTTAAGGTTTTCTTTCGTGAACTTCGTGTTGCTTCGTGGATAGCAGCGTTAATCCACAAACCGATACTTAATCAATGCCCAAACCGCCTCGAACGCATCGCGCAGGCCGATCTTCTTGCCATCCGAATACTCGCGCGGGTTGAAAGAAATCCCCACTTCGTAGACGCGCACCTTCTTCTTGAGAATCTTGGCCGTAAACTCAGGTTCGAAATCGAAACGGTTGGCGCGCAGCTTCATATCGGCCACCACCTCGCGCTTGAAAACCTTGTAGCCGGTCTCCATGTCCGTCAGCATGTTGTTATACAGAATGTTGGTCATAAAGGTCAGCAGCTTGTTGGCCACCATGTTCCAAAACAAAATTGCGCGGTGCGGCGCGCCCAGGAAGCGCGAACCGTAGACCACGTCCGCATTGCCTTCCTCGATGGGCTTCAACAGGTTGGGATATTCGCGCGGGTCGTACTCCAGGTCGGCGTCCTGAATTAACATCACGTCGCCCTTTGCAGAGAGAATGCCGGTGCGGACGGCTGCGCCCTTGCCCTGGTTCTGGTCATGCAGGATGATGCGCACCTTGCCTTTGCCGTCCATTTCCGCCAGCAGATCGCGTGTGCCGTCTTTGGAACCGTCATCCACGATGACGATTTCGTAGGCCATTTTCATGGCCTGCACACGCTGGACAAGCTCACGAATGGTTTTCTTTTCATTGTAGACAGGGATGATCACAGAGAGATTCATGCGCCGGATTATATACTGCTTTTTGAAAAGTAGGGGCGCGGCGGGGGATTTACAGATTATCTTTTACGCCGAAAACCGCCGCGCCCCTACTATGGCGGGGAGTTTACAAATTATCTTTTACACCGAAAACCGCGCCGGTGTCACCACAGTTAATCGTGGTCAATTAGCCCACCTTTGGATCAATTCGAGCATAGCTTGGGAAGGTCTGCCGCGCTGAATAGGTGGGGTCCAGCGTGGTGGAGGTACTTTGAAAGCGAATAATTCTGAATAAGTCCATCGGTGGTCGGTCAGTTTAGCAGCAATAGCTGGTGTGCGTTGCACCCAATGATGGCCGAAAGAACCGACGGAAAGTTTCAGGC
>JBARBA010000474.1:0-12131 GCA_049792555.1 Anaerolineales bacterium | reverse complement strand
CATGTTCGAAAGCAGCGTGACCTTTGACATTGAAATGATCAAGGGCATCGCCAACATGTTCCTGGGCGGCGAGGGGTTGTTCCTGGCGACGTTGAAAGGGCCGGGGCGCATCTGGCTGCACTCGATGACCGAGAGCAAGATGGCCCAACGCCTGGCGCAGTTCATGCCGAAACCCAGTTCTTAACCAGAAAGTCAGCAAGAACCAAAAGCAGGGACGATGGTTGGTCATCGTCCCTGCTTTCTTAAGGATTTCGGGAAAGTGACGCGACGATTGATCCTGCTGCTGTGTGTCTTGACGGCGGCCTGCGCGCCCGTGACGCAGTCGCCGGTAAGGCCATTTGTAACGGCGACGGTTTTCAGGGCGGCGTCCACCTCGCAGCCAGGGCAAAGCCCCTCGCCGCCGGCGACAGTTACGGGGAGTCCGAGTCCCACCGATGACGGCGCAGCGCTCAAGGGCCAGGTGCAGGCCGTTTTGGCGGAGCATCCTGCGGAGTGGCACATTCTGGTCAAGCAGGTTGGGGGGAGCGTGCTATATGCGCGTGAGACGACGGGGCGGGTGGACACGGCTTCGGTGATTAAAATCCCCATCGCTTTGCTGTTTTTCAAGACGGTCACGCCCAAAAGCGAGGCGGCGTTGAACGATTACCTGGCCAGGAAGGGCATCGACGGGCGCACGTTCGGGCAGCTTTTGCGCGCCATGCTGGTGGATTCGGAGGAGGATGCCACGTCGAGCCTGTGGAAGGCCATCGGGGAGAGCCGCCTGGACGTGGGGGCCACGCTGCGGGGTTGGGGCGCGGCGCACACCGATATTGCGCTGCGCAAGTCGACGGTGGAGGATATTGCGGCGCTGCTGGAGGGGCTTTATGCGGGCGACCTGTTGACGCCGGCGGCCCGGCAGGTGTTGCTGGATGACCTGGCGGCGTACACTCCGGCGGATGAGACGCGGCTGGGGGTGCTGCGCGGGGCGCTGCCGTGCGGCGGGCGTTTTTATAACAAGCGCGGGACGATCACGAAAGAGTATCTGCTGGTAGCCGACGTGGCGATCCTTGCGTTTCCCACCCGCGCGGGCGAACGCGCCTACCTGTTGGCGCTGTTTGCTTCGCCGGGGCGGGAGGGGGCCACGTATGAGTCGCTGGTGCAGGGCATGGAGGCGCTGGCGCGGGTTTTCTGGGGGACGATCGGGGCGCGGAACGGGCTGGCGGAGGCGGGCTGTGTGGGGCCGTGAGGTGCGTAATGCGTAGTGCGTAATGCGTAATTGGTTGGGGGGAAGGTTTGGCGGTGGGGAGTGGTTGCCTGTTGGTTTGGGTGAAGTTTTTTTAGTTCGGAGTATTTCTAAGGCAGTTTTGTGTAAAGTTTTTTTAGTTCTGAGTATTTCCAAAGCGGTTTGTGGTGAAGTTTTTTAGTTCTGAGTATTTCCAAAGCGGTTTGCGGTGAAGTTTTTTCGGTTTTGAGTGGTTCCCAGGCGGTTTGGGGTGAAGTTTTTTCGGTTTGGTGTTGTTCCCAGGCGGTTTGTGGTGAAGTTTTTTTGGCTTGGTGTGGTTCCCAAGCGGTTTGTGGTGAAGTTTTTTTGGTTTTGTGTGGTTCCCAAGCGGTTTGTGGTGAAGTTTTTTCGGTTTTGAGTGGTTCCCAGGCGGTTTGGTGTGAAGTTTTTTTGGTTTGGTGTGGTTCCCAAGCGGTTTGTGGTGAAGTTTTTTTGGTTTTGTGTGGTTCCCAGGCGGTTTTTGTGAAGTTTTTTCAGTTCTTAGTGTTTCTCTAGCGGTTTGAATGAAGTTTTTTGGGTTTCGACAGGCTCAACCCATCGGCTTTCGGTTGATGTGGGGCAGGGCGAGTTTCCATGAGGGCGTCCTTTATGAAAATTGGTGTTGTGAAAAATAAGGAATGGTCGTATAGTAGGGGCACGTGTGGGAAATGGTACTTCTGCATAAGACTCCACACAGGCATCATATAATCAAGACAGATGCGGCGGCGCGTATAGCCCTTTCTCTTGACTTTTTCATTCCCCGCCGCATCAATCCTTAATTCGGTAGGCCTTTCGCATTGAGAATAAAATTATGAAACCTATAATAATTTCCCTTGTTACAGTCGGAAACCTAAAATACCCCCTGAACTTCGATGATTTGAAGAAATGGCCGAGCGCTTTATTTAAAATAGAGCATGGCGCATCTATAGGCCAAATCCCGAATGCTCAAGGGACTGATAACGATGAGTGGGAATATCCGAAAGAACAGCTCAGGAAAATAATTCACAGAGAACCATCTGGAGATATAACTTTTGCATTGATTAACGCGCCGCTTGAAGGCAATTACTTTATGCGTCGATTGGGCGATAATATCGTCGTTTTATCGCTTTATGAAATGGCAGAAATTATTAGGGATGCAAATTTCACAATTGAAAATTACATTATTCGGAATGTATATGAAATTATCGTCCTTTTTCTAGGAAATCAACGTACCGTTCCTGATAGTTCATCTACTTGGACGCACGACGAGATACGCGGTTGCCTTTTTGATATGAATGCAAACAAATCAGATATTATCTTTTCAATGCATAATCCGACTCTTTGCACCCAATGCAGGAATCGGCTCTTATCTGCCCAGATAGACTCTAATGTAATTCCATCTCTGACTCACGAATTAAAGAAATTGAAGAAAGAGTTTTTCTTTAGAATGATTGAGTATGTAAGAGCGCATCCTATTTGGTCATTGGTGATTACGGCTGCTACGGCTCTCGTTTTGAATCTATTGGCAAGCGTCATTTATGACTTGGTAAAGTATCTGATAATGACATCATCAAAATAGAGCTTAATTCTAAAACCGGCCTAACACCGGCTGCAGCAGGCGGTTCGCTCCGCTCTCCTTAAACCGGTTTTGTCCGCTCGAAAATCCAGTTCCATTTCGAAGGCTGGTTCTCGGCGAACCGCCGCTAAGCCAAACCGTTCGGCCGGCGATCCTACCTGTGAAATCGCATTCAAACCCACCTGCGCCAGGGTAATTCAATGATCTTGCTGAAAGAAATCGTCCACAAACCGGGGTTGTGTATGCAGGGGAAAACCGTCTGGCGGGATTCGGTCAGGGGCATCATTCCCCACCGGCATGATTTGCTGATGGTCTATTCGGCGCAAACGGGCGGGTATAAATTTCCGGGCGGGGGTATCTGCAATGGAGAAACGCACGAAGAAGCGTTGAGGAGAGAAATTCAAGAAGAAAGCGGCGCAGCGCTTTCTGAAATCAAGCGCGCTTTTGGCAAAGTGATCGAATATGATGCGCCCATCGAACCAGATTACGATGTGTTCAGGAAAACATCGTATTATTATGTCTGTCGGGTTGACGACGTGCTTGGAAAGTGTCGTTTGGATGCATACGAGGAAGATTTGGGCTTTACGCCGGTTTGGATTGATATGGATGCAGCCATCCAGGCCAATTCGCTCCTTTTGCAGGGGGACCGCCAGGAAATACCGCAATGGACGATGAGAGAGTTATTTGTGTTGCAACAGGTCAAAGCGCAAAATGCAGGCGCTTGAGCCAGTTGCGAGCAATTCTCAATGTGAAACCCCTTATCCGCAGATGGCACAGATTTTCGCACGCGTGCCTGCGCACGGTGCAGGCAGAAAAAGCATAAAAAAATCGGTGAAATCTGCGAAAATCTGCGGATAAAAATCTATATTGCGAATTGCTGGCCAGTTGCGTTTGCCTGCATCTCGTCCTTCGTGGCGACCCAATGCTCAACGCTGGCGAACCAACATCTGGATTCCGTAACGAGGGCGGAGCGTTACCACCGGTTGGGGTTCAATCACCTGGTCAGCCGCCAGGGACAATTCGTAGCGTTGGGCGATCATCGCTAACATCAAGGTGGCCTCCATCAGCGCAAAATTGTTGCCGATGCACAGGCGCGGCCCACCGCCAAAGGGGAAATAGGCAAACGGGTGCCGCTTTGCCGCGCGTTCAGGCGAAAAACGTTCGGGGTCGAATTTCTCCGGTTCGTCCCAAAATGCGGGATGGCGATGGGTGATATAAGGGGATAGCGCCACAACCGCCCCCGGTGGGATGTGATACCCACCGATTTCGTCGGCTTCCAACGGCGCGCGCGCAATCGTCCAAACGCTGGGGTAGAGCCGCAGGACCTCGTCAATCACCATCCGCGTATATTTGAGATTCGGCGTATCTTCCACTGTAGGAATACGTCCCTGGAGAACAGCATCCACCTCGGCGCGCAACCTGGCGGTCACTTCGGGATGTTGGGCAAGCAAGTACCAGCCCCATGAAAGGGCGTTGGCCGTAGTTTCATGGCCTGCCAGGTAGATCGTCATGACTTCATCGCGCAAGTGTTCATCCGTCATCTGCTCACCTGTTTCGGCGTCCACACTTTCAAGCAGCATGGTCAGTAAATCGTCGAAATTTTCTTTGTTTTGCCGCCGCTGCTCAATAATCCCATAGATAATGGCATCCAACTTGCTCAATGCTTTTTGATACTGGCGGTTGCGCGGGGTCGGCAGCCAGGCCAGGTCAAACGCCTCCCAAAAACCCTCGTTGGTGTGCTCCAAAATGATCGGCAGGTTTCGCCCGATTTCATCCGCAGAGCCTGCCGCAGACGTACTGAACATTGTCCGGCTGACCACATCCAGGGTAACGCGCATAAATTCGTCGGCCACGTTCAGCGGTTGACTTTTGTCAGCCGCGGATTGCCAGCGATCGAGCATGTTCGTGGCGCAATCGGTCATCACTGAGGCCATCACTGCCAGGCGTTTGCGATGAAACGCCGGTTGGATCAGGCGGCGCTGGCGCAGCCAATAGGCTCCTTCACTCGTCAGCAGGCCGTTTCCCAACAAGGGCCTGAGCTTCTCGTAGGTGGACGCCTTGTGATAATTGTGATTATTTTCCTGCAAGACATATTGAACGTGATCGGGGTGACCCAACGAATAGAATTTTTTTGCTCCAATGGAAAAATACGCCACATCCCCATATTGTTGAAACGCTCCGAAGAAGAACCCCAACGGATCTTTCAACACTTGCGAGGCTACACCCACCACCGGTAGCCCTTTGGGGCCAGGCGGCAATGTTCGTTCGGATTTGGGGTTGGATAATACGGCATTTGCGTTCATGGCAACCATCCTTTCATAGGTAACGTATGGGAGGCGATAGGGTAAGCTATGAATTACCACTTTTATTGTCTTATTTGCCATATCTTACTGCATGATCGTTCCTTTTTGGGTAGTGCTTAAGTAACAAGTGGGTGAGATAATATTAATGTTGGGGGACAATGCCTGATTTGCTGGCAAAATTAAACTATAGATGTTAAGATAGACAAAATTCAAGACTCACCCGGAGCGTCGCCAGACATGAAGAGTGAAGTTTCAAAAATACATCCCGAACTACAACAAGCTGCAAAAAAGAGTCCAAAGTTCAATTTCAACAAGAAAAATCTTTGGCTTATTAATTTGTTAATGCCCTTGATGCCCTCGCCGAAAACGCCCGAAGATATCCTGGTTGAAAACATCTCCATCCCTCGTCAGGCTGATCAAACAAAAATCCGTTTGCGAATCTACAAACCAAAATCCATTGCCGCGCCAACCCCTGTGCTGATCTGGATGCACGGCGGCGGGTACGTGGTAGGTAGGCCGGAACAAGATGATGGTGGTTGTACCCAGTATGTTCATGAACTGGGAATCACGGTTGTTTCAGTAGACTATCGTTGCGCCCCCAAATATCCATTCCCGGCAGGGTTGGAAGATAGTTACGCAGTTCTGGAGTGGGTGGCGTCGCATTCTCAACAGCTCGGCGTCGATGCAAAGCGCATTGCAATCGGCGGCGCAAGCGCAGGAGGCGGGCTGGCTGCTGCCCTCGTCCAACTTGCGCATGATCGCCAGAAGACCAAACCCATTTTTCAATTGCTTGTTTACCCGATGCTGGATGACAGGACAGTTCTTCGCGCTGATATTGATGACAGTAACAACGTCACATGGAGCCAAAAAAGCAATCGATTTGGGTGGGAGTCGTATTTGGGAAAGGAATGCGGGGCAGAAGATGTACCTGCCTATTCCGTGCCTGCGCGTCGCAAAGACCTTTCAGGTTTGCCCCCGGCCTGGATCAGTGTAGGATCATTGGACATATTTCATGATGAGGATGTAGCGTATGCTCAAAGGTTGAAGGAATGCGGCATCGCATGTGAAATTGATGTCATCCCAGGCGCGTTTCATGGTTTTGACGTGTTCGATCCCCTGGTTCCGATCATTCAGGATTTCCGAAGAGCACAAATATCCGCGCTAAAAAACGCTTGTTCCCGTGAATTTGAGACATGAGTGATTTCGGTTTTGCCCATTGGCATCTCGATCGGTAGATACTGCATCGCGCCTGACACGCTCCGCGCGCGGGTAAACGTCAGCCATAGGCTGACAACCCATGGATAAATGACAAAAGGCAAAAAAAAACATGACCAATATTATTTACATCATCATTTTCGCTGTCATTCCAGTGTCCACGTTCTTTGGCGGTTTTTTGGGGGCGCGGCAATCCCGCGCCCTTGAAAATGTGCCGTTATTTTTCAGGCTGTTCGTTCAACATAGGTTGCTCTATAGTTTTGTCATGGGCTTTTTTACCAGCCTGATATTGATGGCAACCTTGGGAAGTGTCACCGGTTTTTCAACAGGGTTATTTTTTGGTTTCATCGGCATTTTTCTACTCGCCACTTTTTGTTATTACTTCGGAATCACTTTCGGCTGGGGAAACGCAACAGCCACAAGTGAAAGCGCCCCAACAACAAATCCAGCCCAGGTGGAGACCGCTTTCCCTGAAAATCTCATTGTTGAAAATTCGCTCGATTCGGTGAAAATAACCATCAACACAAAGAAAGAATGGGGACTTTTGGTCATGGAAGTATTTCAGTGGATCGTCATGGGCCTGTGTCTCCTGCCGATTACCAGCCTTGCAGTGATTTCGCTCTCGCAAAATTATCTCCCAGAAAGTTTTCGCTTTTTGGTTTGGCTTTTGGTGGCTGGCCTGGTTTTGTGTCTTCTCTACGTAAAATTCATGGAAGCTCTTGAATATGTGTTCGACAAGGAAATGATTAAGATTGACAATCTATCGGTAAGGATCGAAAAATATGGGTCGAGGTTTAGCAGCAAAAAGGAATACACGGCAGAGAATATGAAGATAATGGCGATGTTTTCTTTTAGCAAAACAAATACAGTGATAAAACGCTCGCGATTTGCAAATTCAAGCATGCCTGCGTTTATCCTGTGGCACAATCGCGGATTAAAACGTTATCGCAAATTTGGCAGAGGGGTTGATTTGGCAGACACTCAAAAAATTCTGGAAATGGTTTATGCGAAGTTTCCGCAATACAAAGGTTAGATGTCCACCAGACAGGTCAGGCAGCCTGTTTTGGGCGTACAATTTATTCTTCGTATCCAAGCAACACATGAAAAGGAGAAAAATATGAGCAGCAAATCTCGCAACAGTTCCGTTTCCATAAGGCGCCGGGTAGCAACCGCCCAAGATTTGGCGCAAGCCATCAAACGCGCCCATGCTTCCCTGGAACCGAAAGTAATGTCGTTCGCATCTCCCAATGCAACGACGTCACTTCCGCCTCAGGCGCCGCCCTTCCTGGGGGATATTCCGCCAATCGGTGTGGTCTATGAACCCCAACAGCCGGCCACGAAAAAGCTCAAGAAAATCATCGAAGAAAATTACTACACGGCTGCTTTCGAAAGCGCCATCAAGACGGTGAGCTTGCAGAGAGTGCCCGAACTGGATCAGATACACACACTCTACCAGTTCTATTATTACGTCGACCAATTGGTGACCTGGATGCCGGAATTGCGGGTTTGGGATTGGGACGGCGAGGCCCTGCATGAACGCACCGATTATTTAAGGATCACACAGTTCTATTACTATTTCAACCAACCGGAGTTGGAGTCATTGCAAAGCCCGGTTGCGCCGGTAACAGGCGCAGCGCTCTCGCCAATTTCACTCTGGTTGCGCGACTTTGCCGTCGAGTGGGGCGCATTTT
The DNA here is from genome assembly GCA_049792555.1 of Anaerolineales bacterium. Classification (GTDB taxonomy): domain Bacteria; phylum Chloroflexota; class Anaerolineae; order Anaerolineales; family Villigracilaceae; genus UBA5195. The sequence continues at coordinate 4,127 of JBARBA010000474.1, read as the reverse complement.
TGGATACGCCCGCTTCGAGTAAATACCTGGAAAGTTATAAATACGGGCCTGAGTATGCCTGGCAGGACTATGAAAAAGAGCCGCAGGACTACAAGACTTTCAACGAATGGTTTGCCCGCCAGTTTAAGAACATCGATGAGCAACGTCCGGTTGCCCAGCCTGATAATGACCGGGTGATCGTATTTCCTGCCGAGTCAACCTTTGTGGGCCAATGGGCCGTCAGCACAGACGTCGGGGAACCGCTGCCGGCTCCGCCGTCGATTGTCGTCAAACACATCGAGTGGTCCATCGCAGAGTTGTTGCAAGACAGCGCCTATAAAGATACGTTCGCAGGCGGCATCTTTTGCCATAGCTTTTTGAATGTTTTTGACTACCACAGGCTGCATACCCCCGTGTCAGGTGAAATCCTTGAGGCCAAGTTCATTCCGGGGCAGGTCTACCTGGAAGTAGTCCTGGAGAAGCTGACGAGGGAGGAAGAAGAAGATACAAATTCCAGCCTGGCGCGGGCGGTCATTCCCCATAGATACCTGGACGCCGAAGACCCAACCGGCTACCAGTTCGTACAGTGCCGCGGGCTGCTGGTGCTCGAAACGGCCATCGGAAAAGTAGCCATTCTTCCCATGGGGATGGCGCATGTCTCTTCTGTCATATTTGTGACGCCGGAAGCAGACGGACACAAACCCATTACGCTGACCCCGGAAGAAAAGAAAGGCCTCGATTATGATGGGCAGGTGAAACGGTTGAACGAAAAGATAAAAGCCACGCTTGTGGGCAAACACTTGAGCAAAGGCGAAATGTTCTCGTACTTCCAGTTCGGCGGCTCCGACATCGTTGTGGTATTTGAGCGCAAGGCCAATGTCAATATCACAGCTACGGTAGGCGTGCATTACCCGATCCGCAGCCAATACGCGACCTCGAATATCGACAAATTACCATAAGCTGAACATCAAAGGCGCAAGACGCTAACCGCGCTGCCATCACCAGGCCCAACGCAAAGCCCCACTGGAGTTTTGCGTTGGGCCATTGCTTGTACAACAATTTCCCCGAAGTATTGGGATGACGCTAAAATTACATGGACACCTTTATGGAAAAGCAGAAACTTATCGACCAGGCGCGCCAGCGCTTCGACCGGGAATTGCATACCGACGAATATCGAAAAATCCATGCGGATGCTTCCCACCTGGAAGCCCTGGTGAACTTCCTGGACGTCCAACCCAACAAGCGCTACCTGGACCTGGGGACCGGGAACGGCTACCTGGCTTTTGAAATGGCGCGCCGGTTCCCGTCCATTGCGGTCACGGGCATCGACATTGCAACACACTCGATCCAGCTTAATCAGAAACTCTGCCAGGAACAAGGCATAAAGAACCTTGAATTTATTTCGTATGACGGCATCCAATTTCCTTTCGGGGATGCATTATTCGGGGGCGTAATTTCCAGATATGCTTTTCACCACTTTCCTGATGCGGCCATTTCGGCGCAAGAACTGTACCGGGTCACCGACGCGCAGGGATTTGTCATTATTTCAGACCCAATTACCGATGAGGCAGACACCGTTGGTTTCATCGACCAATTCCAAAAGCTCAAACCAGACGGACACGTCCACTTTTTCAGGGCAGCGGAACTGGATGCTTTGTTTCAACAGCATGGATTTACCAGGGAGGCCCAATTTCTCAGCAGCATTTCTTACCCCCGGAATGTCGATGAAGCCTACCTACGCCTGTTCGAAAAAACACCGGCTTCGATTTTGCAGAAATATTGCATAACGCTTCAAGAGAAAACGGTGCATGTCACGGTAACGGTCAGGAATGTGCTTTATCGAAAGGCCCAAAATATGCGATAATTGGGCGCTTGGGAAGCCGTCACAAAGCGATATGGCTCGCTTGAGTAGTCGCCGGGTGCGCCCGTGATCGCGCAGGCGAAAAACCTGCGTCCATTGAGCACAAGGAACACGCTTCCCATCCACAAGCCGGTAAAAAGGAAAATCCTGTGAACACCAAAACCAGTCTGGTCATCAAAATCTTTGTCCTGCTTTTTGGCGCGGTGATGATTGTCACCGGCGTCGGCGCATTACAATCCAACAGCGCCAGTTGGCCGAGCGCGCGGGCAAAAATCGTCTCGTCCACGCTGCACTCTTCGGGCAACAGCAGCAATAACAGCGCCTACGATATAACCTACGATTACCAGGTGGACGGCGTCCAATATTCCGGCTCCTTTACCAGCGATCTGGAGACCTACCGGAAGGAGGATGCGCTCATCATCTATTACGACCCCAACTCCCCCAGCAATTCGATTACCTCACCGGGCGAAATGGAAACCTACGGCATCATCGGCATCCTGTTCGGGCTTTTTTGCGTGGGGGGCATCGGCTGGGATGGGATCAAATCCATGCTGGCCAAGCGGCAGGGCGCAGCCGCCGCGACGGGAGACGCAAAGATCGATCAGGGCGGATGAAGCCATCCGCCATTGGACAGATTTGCTCTTTCCGGTAAAACACCATCAAAAAAGGAGAAATAATTCATGGCAACAATGAAAGCAGTTCAAGTTAATGAAGCAGGCGGCGATTTTGTCCTGGTCCAAAGAGAAATCCCTGAACCGGGAGAACGGGAAGTCCTGATAAAAGTCGAGGCCTGTGGCATCTGCCACGGCGACGCAGGGGCAAAACAAGGCCAATTTCCCGGGATCAAATATCCGCGCGTGCCCGGCCACGAAGTGGTCGGGGTGATCGAGAAATGCGGAGCAGAAGTTGCCGGTTGGGAAAAGGGAACACGGGTCGGCGTGGGCTGGAGCGGCGGCCCCTGCATGAAATGCAGCGCGTGCAGCGCAGGCAATTATTACGACTGTGAAGACTCACTCGTTACGGGGCTTTCGGTGGACGGCGGCTACGCCGAATATATGCTGGCCCGCGCCTCGGCATTGGTCAGCATTCCAAGCGAACTCGCATCTGTTGATGCCGCGCCCCTTTTGTGCGCGGGCGCAACCACTTTCAGCGCGCTGAAAAAAAGCGGGGCGCTGGGCGGAGACCTGGTAGCGATCCACGGCATCGGAGGCCTGGGACACCTGGCCATCCAGTATTCCAACCACCTCGGTTTTAAAACGGTCGCCCTGTCGCGCGGACGGGAGAAAGAATCCCTCGCCCGTCAACTCGGCGCGCACGTTTACATTGACACGGAAGCGTCAGACGCGGCGCAAGAACTGCAAAAGCTGGGCGGGGCGCGGGTAATTCTCTGCACAGCGCCGAACTCGAAAGCCATTGCCGGGCTGATCAACGGCCTCGGAATGGGCGGACAGATCATTACCGTCGCCGGAGGAAATGACCCGTTACAGGTCTTCACGGGGCAGCTTTTCCGCGGCGGACGCTCAATTAAGGGATGGCATGGCGAAAGACCCGGCGACGCCGTCAAATTCAGCGTGCTTTTTAATATATTGCCGATGATCGAAACCTTCCCATTGGAGCGGGCTGCGGAGGCTTTTGAGAAAATGATGTCGGCCAAAGTGCATTTCCGCTCCGTCTTGAAAATCGGTTCTTAATTCTCATCCCACGAATGATTTGGAGGTCTTTATGTCAGACGTATTCGCGCTGATCCAGAACAGGGAATCTTCAAGAATGCCTTTTGACCTGGAACATCCGGTTGCCGAACAGGATTTAATCAAGATTCTTGAGGCGGCGCGCTGGTCGCCGACCGCCCACAATATGCAAAACTTTGAAGTCATTGTAGTTGACGATGGAAAAACCCTGGAAGCCATTGGAAACATCCAACGCCCGATTTCCGAAACCTTCATCCGGGAAAATTACCAGCAGCTTTCTTTTTCTGAAGAGGAACTTTTGAAGAAAAAAACCGGGCTGTTGGGAACCATGTTCCCGCCGTCCTGGAGAAACCCGGATTTCAGGCTGGACCAGGTGGATGAGAAGGAAGCCGCCGCCATGCAGCGCCCCATGCCGGCGACTCCCGTCCTGCTGGTCGTGGTCTATGACCCGAAGACCAGGGCGCCGGCCTCCGAAGGGGATTTTCTGGGCATTATCAGCCTGGGCTGCGCCATGGAAAATATGTGGCTTGCGGCGGAATCTCTGGGGATCGGCCTGCAAATCGTCAGTTCATTCAGTTCGGAGCCTGAAGTAAGGAGAA
>JBARBA010000473.1:0-8830 GCA_049792555.1 Anaerolineales bacterium | reverse complement strand
AAAAAGGTTTTTTGGCTAACAACGTGGAACGATAAAGCTCTTGAAGATCGGGGAGCGGGTAGTTTACCCCCGCGCTATGCAAGCAATAGCACATATCCATGCGACGAAATGGCGCCATGTCTCCTTCCCAGAAGTAGCGGGTCAACAACTTTGACTCGATGAGGCGCCTCGGCCTGTCAGGGTTCAACCCGGATAGCTCAGACAGATTGCACAACGCAATCGAACCAATCAGAGGAGGTCGATGGGTGGATGCTTCATACAAAAAAGCATTTGAGTTAAAACGCTGAAGCAGAAATTCCGACAAGGTTGATACTTGTCGAGACCACGGAGTTTGAAGACGCATCATATGCACGCCCAGAAATAAAAGTTCACAAATTGCCTTCAGGCGTGTTTCATCTGGGGAGAACTGGGGCTGGCTAAATGGGTCGAATGCCTCGATATTTTGGCTTACCCATCCCATTGCCCTCTCAGCAAGGCGCAGAAAAAATTCCGTGCTTGGCATCCAACTATTGTCAATAGTTTGGCCCGGCATCATGTTTTTTTGTATTCCTTTCAGCCTTTCATCATCGTCTGAATTGCCAGACGCAAAAATATGCCCCACCGATGCTCGATCCAAGCAAGGCCATCCATGTACCACCCCTATAAACTTTGGCCATAAATAGAGTTGCTGGAAAGCAGGTAAGCGAAGACAACTTAGAAGGCAATTGTTGATCGTAATTGCTATGAATCGAACTGCCGAACCGCCCGTTGTCCGGGCCAGACAGTGAGTGAACCTCGCGGTAGAAAGCAAAGTGCGGCAGGACTTTAAGAAAAGTAAAAAGTACGAAGGTAAACCTTGCATAAATGCAAGTTTTTGGATATAATATGTCCTAGAAAGCTAAGGAATTGGTAACCAATTTTGCACCATCTAAAATACATCAACAAACTCTAATCGAAAGGAGATACTCATCATGGAAAACAGAATGGATTGGTACGTCGTCGGTGGTTCGAACTATGTGCTTATTGTTAAGAGCGCAGAAGAAGTTGAAGTGACCGTTGAAGAGACCGTCACAGTTCTTGCATAAGAAACAAACCATATTCCTTTTCAGCTTTCTAATGAGGTTCTTTGGGAGTAGCAGTGGCCATCACTGTCAATTTCCAAAGAGCCTTTTGTTTTCCTGACGTAGCGAAATGTTAATGGGGGTAACCCGGTTTCACATGTTGGTAGCCAGAAACCATGACCAATTCCACCAAGACTAATTTAACGAATCGAGTTATCTCAGAAGAGTCCAGGAGTGGCATAAGTAGCTCGCCAGAGCAAATTTAGCAGATTGCTACGCTTCAATCCGATCCGCTAATTTGGTTTTCACGGCATCGCTTGCCCGTAATACGCCCCGAACTTGTATCGATTTGATTACTGCATCTGCAAGTTCAGGAGAAACATCGTCTGCTATCACGAGCATTCCAACGACCTTCAGTTCCAGTTGCTTGTTGGCCGCTCGCAGGGCTTCGAGGGTTTTACGTCCCATTCCCACAATCCCCACGGAAAAGGCCTCGCTCGTTATCGTTTGTTTTATGACTTCCTCGTGCTTTGCAACCTGATTTCTGATTGCGGCGCGAATTAAATCAGCTCGATTCGAGTAATATCCTCTCGCTACGAGCAGGTCGATTTGACCAAGGTCCACCACGTTGATGTTCATCGTAATTTTTTCAGTGTCAGCCATGTTTACCATCCAGAAAGAAACTTATTGGATGTATTATATACCCCTTTTGGATTTCTTGCAATACCCAATTTATACCCATAGAGCAGTTTATTGAGTATATTGTATGCCTGTTTTGGATTTCTCGCAATGCCAAAATTTGTTCCCACAAAGCAGTGTGTTGGGTATGTTTGTATCCTTTTTGGTTTCTTGCAATACCCAAATTTTGTAGTTTGTACTTAAGTTGGGGTAGGGAGTTAATGGGAAAAGATAAACTATTTCTGCTTAAAAAATAATCCAAGCAGAATAACATTTTCCTTTTTACTTTTTATATACCCCCTTCCTGGCAGGTGCGATTGGTGCAGTGCAGGTATTGGAATAATGCCTCCGGGCACTTTTACTTTACGCTTCTATTTTTACCGCCCTCTCGAAGAAAACAATCAATCCGACGCCAAGCAAGACCACCACCAGGAAAAGGAAGGATGCAATCTGTGGCGTAAGCGACATGGCGATGAAAGCGCTACTGCATAGCAGCAGCGCGGCAACCTGGATGGTTAACACTGCATAGCAAGGGGCCATCCCCAACTTGACCAGACGATGATACGTGTGCGCCAAGTCAGCCTGGAAGATCGGTTTTTGGCGGCGAATGCGCGAAACGACTACCAGTGTGGTATCGAAGATGGGGACGCCGAGCACCAGGATCGGCAGGAACCAGGTGGAGCCTTGCGGCAGATGCGGTGGGGTATATAGGATGCCGATTCCGGCGAGCAGGAAGCCGAACGTTTGTGCGCCTGAATCACCCAGGAAAAAGCGCGCCGGGGTGTTATTGTAAAAATACAATACCAGGCCGATACCGAAAAGGAGCGCTGTAATTTGGGCAAGCTCATGTTGCCCGGAAGCAAAACAAGTGATTGTAAAAAAACCGGCAGAAATGGTCGCAACGCCGGCTACCAGTCCGTCCATGCTATCGATCAGATTGAAAGCATTGCCTATTCCGACCAGCCAAAAGAGTGTGATTGCCCAGTCGAGCGCTTGGGTGAGCCAGGGGGCCAGCGGCACGTGAAAACTGTCCAAAATTCTGACGTAGGTGCCCGATAAAATGACGATTCCGGTGGCGATAAACTGTCCCACAAATTTTTGCGGAGCGGAGAGTCCGTGAATATCATCCACCAACCCAAAGATGAGAATAACGCTGGTTGCCGCCAGCAGTCCCACGATGTGTGGGTTATTCCATAAGCGAAAGATCGTCATCAGGATCGGCAGGGCCAGAAATAGCACGAGGCCGCCTGCCAGGGGTGTGGGGGCGGCGTGTTTTTTGTGCGCTGCGCTTCCCGGTACGTCGATTGCGCCTAATTTCCGGGCAATAAAAATGGCTACCGGCCCGGCCACGAAAGACAGGATAATCGCAGAAATGATTTGGATGGCAAGCTGAAGGAGCGCTTGATTAATAGCCATGTGCTCCCCGAAGATGAATGTGCGCGTTGTGTTGTTTTTTCTCAGGAAAGGTCATCATTTTGCTTTTTTACCGGCATAATTTCGGTTTGGGCCTGCATGTTTCTCTTGACGAAACAGGTTAATCAATAAAGTGAAACACAGCTTGAGAAACATCACCAGATAATAAAACCAATTGAACAAGAAAAAATAATCCTTGGCCAAGTGTTTGTTGTAGTAAATATAATAGGAATGATGCCATTTGTAAATGGCCTTGAACGGCTGCGCTCTTGAGCCGCCCTTGCCGCCAAAATGGGTGATCTGCGCTACCGGCGTGTAGTATACCTTCCAGCCTGCTTTCCTGGCGCGCACGCAGTATTCGGTATCTTCCTGGTAAGCAAAAAAATCCTCGTCCAGGCCGCCAATGGCGTTGAGCGTTTCCCGCCGGATCAGCATACAACAGCCTGAGATGGCGGGCACTTCGTGGGTTAGATTCTCGTCGAGGTGGGTTTGCAGGTAGCCTGAAAAAAACTTGACCTTTGGGAAGAGCTTGGATAACCCAAGAAAGTAGGCAAAGGTTTCCCAGGGGCGGGCTTCGCCCCTTTTGCAATGTTTTTGGAAAGTGCCGTCGCCATTCAGCACTTTGGGGCCAACGATGCCGGCCTGGGGATGCTCTTCCGCAAAATCGACCAGGTTTTGCAGGCTGGATTCGTGAATAATCGTATCAGGGTTGAGCAGCAAAACGTATTTCTCAGATTTGGACAGGCGGATGGCCTGATTATTCGGTTTGGCAAAGCCCAAATTTTCCTTGTTTTCGATCAGGACGATTTCAGGATAGCTTTCTTTGAGCGTATTCACGGTATTGTCGCTTGAACCATTGTCCACGACAATGATTTCATGGTTCAAGCTGCCCGCATGTTTTTTGATCGACTCGAGACAATCAAGTAAATAGGGCAGGGCATTGAGTGTGACGATGCAAATCGACAATTCGGAGAGTTGGCTCATCTTTATTGGTTTCTTTTGCTGATATTGCGTATTGGCGCAAAGGGGTTTAGCTCGATAACCGACAGGATGCTTTTGATGGAAGCGGTTTTGGCTTGGTGAATGGCTTTGCGCTTTTTCAGGATGGAGCCTATGTTTCTCCAGGCATCCAGTTTTGCTTTCCAGATGACGTGTCCCTGCTTGATTTTTGTGAAGTAAACTAGGTGGATGAGCGTATACGCCAGGTGAACGGGCAGGAAGAGCCAGAAAAGCGGACCGGGCATATCTTTGACGAACGTCCAGACCAGGTTTCTATGCCCGAAATAGGTGGCGCGTTCGCCGCGCTTGCCGAAACTGGTTGAACCGATGTGATGCACAACCGCTTCGGGGACGTAAAAGCATTTTAGCCCGGAAAGTCTCAACCGGAAGCCCAAATCCACATCTTCGTGGTAGGCAAAATAGTCTTCGTCGAAACCGCCAGCCGCTAAAAATGCCCGGGTGGGGTAGAAGGCGGCAGCGGCGCAGGCGCTGAAGGTTTCGCCTTCGGGCGGGGTGAGCCTGCTCGGCAGGTTGTAGTTCCGTCGCCAGGCCAGGCCGCTGGCGTGGTACACGTCGCCCTGACCGTCCAGCAGGGCAGGGGTGTTGGCCTGGAGCAGACAGGAAGCAAAAAAAGCGTTGGGATGCCTTTGGGCGGCGGCCAGCATGGCTTCGAGCCAGTTTGGCTCCGGGAAGGCGTCCGCATTGAGCAGCGCCAGCCATTCTCCGCGCGCCAGGCGCGCGCCAATGTTGTTGGCAACGGCAAAGCCCAGGTTGGACGTGAGCCGCTCGACGCGCAGGGTTAGCTGTGGGTACTTTTCTTCCAGCGCCATAGTGGCATCATCGGTGGAGCCGTTATCGATGATGATGACTTCAAAGTCGCGGATTGTCTGCGCTGAAAGAGACACAAGACAGCGCGGCAAGTGGGCCGCGCTGTTCCAAGCCAGGATGATAAAAGAGGTGGAGACCATAAGCGATTGGCTAACACAACCGGCGCATCAAACCAAACCTGCCTCTTTCATAAATTTCTCGCGGTTGGCAGAACGCGCAGTCTTGCCGCTGGATGTCTTGAGAATCCATTTTTTGCCGACAATATGGGCGTAGCGCAGGGCGACGGCGGAATTTTTGGTGACGTGCCGCCGTAGCGCGTCGGCGATTTTTTGGCGTTCGTCCTCGTCGTCGGTATCGACCTCGGCAACGACGACGACATCCTCGGTGCCGGCTTGTTCGTCGTAGATGCCGAAGGCCACCGCCCGCCCGGCGTGAATGCCGGGGACTTCGTAGGCAAGCGTCTCCAGGTCTTGCGGATAGACATTCTTGCCGCCGATGATAATCATGTCTTTTTTGCGCCCGGCGACGAAAACTTCGCCGTTCAGGGTATAGCCGTAGTCGCCGGTGAAATACCAGCCATCCTTGATGGCTTTGTGGGTGGCGTCGGGGCGGTGGTAGTAGCCGGCCAACATGCAGTCGCTTTGCAGGGCGATTTCGCCGATGACTTTGTCGGGCAGGTCGTGGCCCTTTTCGTCGAGAATGCGGACACGGGTGTTGGCGAGCGCTTTGCCCGAGGACATCATGCGCAGGCTGGGGCGTCCGTCCACCGGCGGGCGGGCGACGCGTTCGGTCATGTAGGCTTCGCGGTCGAGTTCGTCGGCGACGGGCGTGGAGTCGAGATCGGTCTGGGTGACGCCGAACACGTTTTCGGCCATGGCGTAGCTGCATTGCAGGGCCGTTTCGCGCAGGCCGTAGGCTTTGAAGCGTTCGTAAAACGCCTGGTGGCTTTCCCATTTAACCGGCTCGGAGCAGTTGGTGATGGCGCGCCAGGTGGACAGGTCGACGCCTTGCAAATCGCGGTCGCGGACTTTTTGGGCGCAGAAATTGTAGGCAAAGTTTGGCAGCCACGAAAGCGTGCCTTTGTAGCGGCTGACGGACTGGAACAGGCGATAGGGCGCGCGCACCCAGTCGAAGGGCGACATCAACACGAGCGGAACGCCCGTCAGCACCGGCATGAGAAAACAGGCGATCAGGCCCATATCGTGGTAAAGCGGCAGCCAGGAGACGATCACATCGTCGGCGCTCAGGCGCAAGGCTTTGGTGTAAGCGTCCATGTGGTTGAGAACGGCCTGGTGCGAGAGCGCCACGCCCTTTTGCAGGCCGGTGGTGCCGGACGAGTGCTGCAACAAGACGATGTCTTCCGGGGCGCGCTTGAGGCCAGGCAACCCGTCGAAATCGGGTTCGGAGGACGGTTCGGTGCGGCTGGTGATGATGATGTTGCGCACCGAGCTGTCGGCATCCAGCGCGTTGCGGATTTCCTGCTCGAATTCGGGGTAGGTGACGACGGCGGCGGGTTTGGTGATCGAGACCAGCGCAGCCAGGTCGGCGTGGTAACGCTCCGGGGAGAGTTTTTCCGTTAGAAATGGCATGATCGCCGGGATGGCTCCGTGCAGGATTGCGCCCCAGAAGGAGTACACCAAATCTTCCCCGTGTTGCAGGATGAGAATCACGACTTCGCCGGGTTGGAGGCCCTCGCGCGCGTAGGTGCGGGCGTAACGGGCTGCGCCCACGACCAGGTCGTGATAGGAAATCGAAAAATCATCCTGCCCGGCGTGCTGGAGAATGAAGGCTGTTTTTTGGGGATTTGTCTGGTAATTATGGCGGACGATGTCTGTGAGAGTCGGCATGGGAAAAAATTATTGGCGGGATTGGATCAGTTTGGCCAGTTGCTCGAGCGTGTCGAAAGTGTTGGCGTTCAGCTCGGTGTCGTCGATGCGGACGCCAAAGGTGTCTTCGATGAATAAGCCCAGGTCAACCAGGCTGAACGAATCGATCAGCCCGCTGGAGATAATTTTTTCATCGGGGCGAATGGTGCGCTTGGGTTGTTTCAGAATTTTGATGGTGATGTATGCGGCGAGTTTGCTGATGATTTCTTCCATTTTTTCCTCTTTCAAGATAGGTTCTCGATATATTTTTCTGGCGGCGTGATTATACCTGTGTTTTTAGATGGCTGGACATGGGGCATTTTTGTTAAAAAGAGAACGTCGGGTTAAAACGCATAAACGCATTTCGCCATTTCGTCGCCGCAAATTTCCCTGAAAACTTTTTGCTGTTCCGGGGTCCAATCATCCCATTTTGGCATTTGAAAATGACTGGTTATATTGCGGGGAGATGCAACCGCAGTTTCCCAGGTTTTCTTGTCTACATCAATGTGGCAAGGGTTGAGAATATTATCCTGAAAATATTCGTAGCTGGACAGAACCTTTTCGAATTGAACGGTTGTTCCAATGGATGAGCGCAATTGTGCGTTTTCTACTTGCCAGAGCCAACATATTTTGGCAAACCGATCCATTTTTTTCCATCGTGTTTTCCAGGGGTCTTGTTCTGAAGGGTGTATTCCCATTGAATATGGGCTTTTTATGGTCATCGTTCCACGGGACATCGCTGAACGAACCACATCTCGCCCATCCCGCACGATGTGAATGAGAGTAACGTTCGGGAAAGCTTTTTTGATTGCTTCAGTGTGGTAACGGAGAACGCTGTTGACTTCTCCATATACGCCTGGGGTCATGTGACGCATCCGCATGTAAATTTCTTTTTTCCGAAATCCCAGCATATAGCTTTCTGTATCTTGTGGGTTGTAATGCGCTCTTATATAAGCGTAAAAATCTTCAAGAACCGGTTCATGGAACACGTATGCGCCCTGGACCTGGTTTAAAAGGTTTGCCATAAAAGCTGTGCCGGAGCGACCCACACCCAGGATAAAAAAGAACTCCCATTTGCCAATCCACTTTTCTAGTTGATCCTGGGTAACCCAAATGGTTGAGATGCGTTGCTTTATGGGGGTGATTAAATATTTGTTCAAGGTGATGGCCCTTTCGATGGGGTTCCTAAAGTCACTGGGCGGAATTTAATTCGTCCGCATCTTGTCCACCCGGTTTCGTGGAAGTTTCCGCAATTTGTTTTCCCAGGATAACTGTGCTGACCCAGCCTACCAATACAATCACAACAGTTGACGCCAAGCGATCCAATCCCACCGCAACCAAACTGACGCCTGCGTCAAAACCGAGCGCTGATGCGACCCCGCCGACCAATGCTTCCCTGACGCCCAACCCTCCGGGCGCAATACTGACCAGTTGCGTTAAAATTGACACAGTTGAGAATAATAAAGCCTGGGCCATTGTCACGTTTTGCGACAGCATATGGAATGCCAGCCAATAGCGGGTTGCCAATAACAGCACGAGAAGAAATTGTAAACCAATCAGTTGGAACAGCAAAACCGGATTCCTGCTGATGAGCATCCACCCTTCGATTGCCTGGTGACTCCAGTTGCGAAGTTTTTCCGGTATTTTTATTCGATCCAGTGGCAGCCAGAAAACCAGGACACAACCGGCCATCATGGCGTATGCAATCAGCAAAATGGGATGAACAACTATTTTTTCAAAGAGAATCCAATAAAGTAGTATGATCATCCCCATTAATCCGTTTACTGCAAGAAAGCAAACAAAAAGCGCGACGGTCGAACTAATGAATTTGGTATAGGACAGGTTATATATGCGCTTTAAATAAAACCCCTTCGATAAAATTCCACCGGAAACTGGAAGTTGATTCGCCAAGGTTGACGCCGCCGTCAAAAAAAAACCATCCTGGTAAGAAATTTTTGCGCCCAGACTGCGATATAAAAAGACATTTTGCATCCCGCTGAGGATTGG
>JBARBA010000472.1:0-11220 GCA_049792555.1 Anaerolineales bacterium | reverse complement strand
AGAATACGCTTCATAGATACCTTCCAAATTCGAATCGAGATAACCACGTAAAGCAACCGCCCAACCCAGTTGGCGGGCATAAAACCATCAGGTTTTTCTGGTCGTTTACGGGGAGAAAGAATTTACCGGTTCAATTCCCAGATGATGCGCAGCCCATCCAGCGTCAGCCAGGGAGCGATGTGTTGAATAACGGGCGTTTCTTTGGCAATGCCTTCGGCCAGCCCGCCGGTGGCGATGACTTTCATTTCGTCCCCCAATTCTTTGCGGAAGCGTTCGACCATGCCTTCGACCATGCTGACGTAGCCGAACAACAGCCCCGATTGCATGGCGTGCGTGGTGTTGCGGCCAATGACCGATGGCGGGCGCTGCAAGTCGATGTGCGGCAGCTTGGCGGCGTGGGTGTAGAGCGCCTCGGCAGCCAGGTTAATGCCTGCCGTGATGGCACCGCCCAGGTAATCGCCGTCTTTGGTGATGGCGTTGAAAGTGGTGGCTGTGCCAAAATCGATGACACAGGCCGGGCCGCCGTAGAAACGCATGACCGCCGCCGCGTCGCAGACGCGGTCCGCGCCAACGGACTTGGGGTCTTCGTAACGGATGCGCACGCCGGTTTTGACGCCGGTATCGACCACCAACGGCTCCTGCTTGAGGTACTCGCGGCAGGCTTGGGTGATGCGCCCCGTCAGCGGCGGGACAACCGAGGCAAGCGAGATGCCTTTCAGGTTGGCGGGGGCGCGCCCGGCGTGCGTGAGCAAGCCCAGGATCTGCAAGCCGTATTCGTCGGGCATACGGTTGTGATCCGTGGCCAGTCGCCAGTGGGAGGTGAGTTGGTCGGCTTCGTAGAGGCCGATGGTAAGGTTTGTGTTGCCAACGTCAATTGCGAGGAGCATAATATCTCTGGAGTAGAGAATGGGATAACTATTTTTCGGTAAACGGTAACGTGGTTTCTTCCAATTTTACACCCTCGTTCGCCGCTTTCGCGGCTTCCACAAAAAGACATGAAAAGTATCCCCTCAATATTTCAAGGAAATTGTTGTTCAAGGTGGTTTCCCCCTACCGGGGACTACGCGGTATGGCGGCGGAACAACGTCACCGCCTATTCAACCACCGATTATTGAGGTGATACGAGAGCAGGAAATAACAAACAAGGACAGGGCATGGATTTTTGTCCATGCCCTGTCCTGTTGACAAGTTCCCCTAAACGACAATCGTTATTTTGCTTCGAAGTGGCCGTAGGCGCTGGTGCTGTTGTAAGCCACGTACCAGTAGCCACCGATCTTGGCCGGGTACGAACCAGCAGCGACGTACAGATTGGTAACGTTGACGCTGTTGAGCATGACGCTGGTTGTATTCCACGAGTTGATGTAGGTGCCCAGGTTGGTGGATTGCCAACAGAAAGTACCTGCGCCATCCTTAGTGAAGGGCGCGGTGATGGTGGCCGTCACCGGGCTGCAGCTACCGCTACCCGGAGTGGGCGTGATGGTGCGGGTGAGTGTTGGCCCGACGGTCAGAGTGCGGGTTGGGGTCAGGGATGGCCCGGTGGTTGGCGTGAGGGTCCTGGTGGGCGTTGGGCCGGTGGTCGACGTCCTGGTCGGGGTGGCGGTCGGGCCAACAACGCCCGAGGTGCCGACAAACGTGGTGACGCTGCTGGCAGCCAGGGAAATTCCGGTCAGAGAAACAGCCGAAAGTTGCGCCAGGTTGCGGGTTGAGTCCGTTACGTAGGGGGTGACAGTGCTGGCGCTGAACCCGCTCGGCAGGATGTCGATGGTCTGGGCGCTGCTGTTGCTGTTGATGACCACGATCGCAAATTTGCCGGTGGATGGGTCTTTGTAGGCTGTGGTGTAGACGTTCGAGATGGGGTTGGCGGTGGAGCCAATGCGCACCCAGCCCGGACGCACAAAGCGCGCATAGTTGCCGAGTGTGAAGAGCCGTTTGTTGAGGGTGTAGGTGTTATTGGAGGTATTGATTTGGACCAACCCCTCGCCGTCGGTCTTTTCGACGACCAACCACCAATACAGGTAGGCGTTGGCATTCGCAGTGGCCATGAAGTCATGCGTCCGTTTGGCCCAGGTGAGGCCATCGGTGATGCTGGAATCGTTGTTACTGAAATAAGAAACTTCCGTTTCCCAAACACTCTTGCCGTGCGAGGCAGCGTTGCTGAACGGGGCAATCGTGCCGCTATAGTTGTGTCCGCCGACGATATCGACGCGCGCGGCGGCGGTGGAGTCTGCCAGGCTTTCGGCGTCCGGAGTCTCATCCCAACTGTCTTTTTCGCCGATCATTACCTTGGCCGTTACGCCGTCGGTTTGGAAGGTGGGAGCGAGGTTGTTCTTGAGGAAATCGCGGAACTGCGCGCCGGTCCAGCAGGCGGACGAGTAGGAAACGGAAATGCAGGGTTCGTTCGCCAGTGAGACGGCATAGATGGACAGACTGTGATTTGTCTGATAGCCACGCACGTACATGGACAGGTAATTTGCAAAGTCCTGATAGTGGGAGGTTGCCAACGAGCCGCCGATGAAACTCGAGTTATCTTTCATCCAGGCTGGCGGACTCCAAACGGTGCTCATGAAGCGCGTCGCGCCGCGAGTCTGGGCCTGCTGCATCAGCCAGACCTCGCCTTCGTCGCCGGTCCAGACCCAGTTGCCCAGGCTCGGCTCGATGGTCGGGACGCCGTCCGAAAGGTTGGAGCCGTCGCCGACGATGTTGCGCACGATGGAGAGGCCCGCGCCCGTAGTCTGGGAGAAGAGCGCATCCAGCACGGCTGACCTGTTGGGTTCGGTCATATTCATCAGGTAGGTGGCGCGCTGGAAAGCGCCCGAAGCCCCAAAACCGTCAATCGTTTGGTGAACGTCGGTCCAGGTGACGGTGACGCCGGTTGCTGCGCGGGCAGGGAAGTTTAAAGAACTAATGCCGAGCAGCAGAATGGTCAGGACCAACAGCATCCTGATGGTGAGGGCAGAAAACTTGCGGTTCGACTTCAGTTTTGACAACATGGCTTATTTCTCCTTTTTTGATTGGTGAACAGGTTGTGAGTGGTTTGAAATTTTTGTCACGCGTTTGGAAACGTTCACATGCCTTTTTGCGATTTACGCCTGTATTTCTGAGCATCGAGGGCATTTTATAGCCCCAAAAACACTTATTTTCTGCAACCAATCCCTTGATATATGAGTAAGGGCGCATTTCACGGTCAATATATTTGGAAACGCTTCCACAATATTAGCAAAAATGCAAACCGAATTCAAGCACTATTTTATCGAAACCAAGTACTATTTTGTCGAAATGACCAAGTTTGTCTTTAAACAGGGAGCAAAACAGGGCAAGAACAGTCTTGCCTTAAGCGGAGAAGATGGCGCTCAGAAATAATCCCCTTCATTTCTGGTTAGACAATATGTGTGTACCCGCCTTTTACTGCCATTCTTTCGAAAGCCATAACAGGTATGATTCCATCTGCGATGACCAGAACGCCCAAGTATGGCCTCCGTGCCCAATATTCAAGGTATACGGCACCTTATGTTTATCGAGCAGCGTCAGCAGGTTTTGCGTCAGGCGCATAATCGCGTCCTGGTCGCCGACGTCGATGCGCACCCTGGGCCAAAGCTCCGGGGGAGTGCGCAGCAGCCAGCCTTCGAAACGGTCGCCTTCGCCGTCGGCCAGCCCGCCGCTTAACAGGCCAACGCTGCCGAAGGTCTCAGGGAACTGGAAGGCCATACGCACTGCTATCGCCGCGCCGTTCGAAATGCCGCCAGTGCCCCGGTGTTGCCGGTCCGGGATCGTGCGGAACTTGCCGTCCACGTAAGGCACCAGGTCTTTCGTCAGGGCGGCGTCGGAACCGTAGCCGATCAATTGTCCCGGCACAATGATAATAACGGGGAGCATCTTGCCGCTGTGGATCAGGCGCTCCGTCAGCGACATGGGTGTGTTGTCGGTTTCGCTGAGGCTGGTCTCGCTGGAAAGCGTCATCAGGTAAAGCACCGGGTAGGATATTTGCGGCAGGTCGGCGTAGCAGGGCGGCAGGTAATAGTCGAAGTGGATCGAGAACCCCTGGGTCGGGTTGGGAACGTGGTCGTTGCCGATGGTGCCTTTTTCTGCGCAGGTTGGCGCAAAAGCCATCGTCATCGTGGGTGGTATTTCCTTGAAGGGGACAGGGCGTGTGGGCTGAATGCCGGAGACGGGCGATGGGGTGGTGGTAGAACGGGCATTGCCCGCACAGGCGCATAGCCCAATGGCGAATAAAAAAAGGCAGATATTTTTCTTCACGTTTTGCCTGTGGGTTGTTTTTTTAAGGCTATCTCGCCAGCATCAGCCAAAACGTCAGAGAAAAAATCAACATCCCGACCGCGAAGCCGACCAACACATCCAGGATGTAGTGCTGCTTGGTGTATAAAGTGGAGACTGCAATCAAGATTGCCCAAACGAACGTGATGCTGCCCACAATTGGCCCAAATGCCATAAAACATGCAGCGACTGCCGGTATCGAGAGGCCGACGTGCATACTGGGGAAATTGCCATGCGGTTTGCAGGTTTTCTGGAACCGATCGAGGATCCAGCCCGATGCCCCGCCGATGCTGACCTGTTCCACCCGCTCAATTTTGCTGGGGATCGTGGCGTGGATCAGGCTGGAAACGGCTGAAATCGACAAAAAAGTTGCCAGCATCCAATAAAATTGCCGCGCGTTGGACAAGATGAGGAAAGGCATGAGCACAAAAGGATAGGTTGAAAAATAAACCGGCACAAACGTCGTCAAATAGGGAGTTCTCCGATCGAGGTCTGTGCCCAGGTCGAGGCGACGGTGCGGCTCGACCGGACGGCGGTTGACAAAAAAATAAATGGCGACCCAACCGGCCACTGTCAAGGCCAGGATTTCCAGGCGAAAGGGGAATGAGAGAGTTTCGTCCAAGTTTTACTCCTGTAGTTTGTAAATGTTTGCGCATACGGCTCAGGTGTGGAAGTCCGCCTCAGCGGACTGGAGACCGGCTTCCATGAACTCAGCCGGTGGATTCATCCACCGGTAATGGCTGTTTTCGTTTGGCGCGCCAGCCGACAAGGCGCTCGGTGCCATTGAGCAAGCGGTGGATATTGGAACGCAAGGCAATCAGTACCGTGATCTCTGCCAAAACGCCGTAGATTATATACTCCCAAGGCCCGATGCCCATTGCGGCGCGGACGGCAAAAATCACAATCACGATCGCTCCCATGCTCATGGTGGCAACCGAGGCATACCCCAGCCCGAACAAAAGCAGCATCCCTACCGGAAAGAGGATCAGGAAGCTCGGCTCCCAGAGTCCCAACGCGCCGCCCATTGCCGGCGTGCCGCCTGCTCCACCGCGCAAGCGCAGCCGCCCTTCGGGGGTGCGTTCCGACAGAAAAATCGAGTAGTTGTGACCCAAGATTGCCAGCAATGGCGCAAGAACATGCAACCAGGGCATTCCAGGCAGGAGCCAGCGCGCCAACCAGGCGGCAGACGCGCTTTTAAGCATATCCAGGATGCCGATGGTCAGTCCGGCCCAGAACCCGGCAGCGCGCATTGCGTTGGTGGCGCCGGTGCGCCCGCTTTCCACTTTGCGGATGTCTTTTCCGGTCAGCAACCAGACGATGATCAGTCCAAACGGGATGGAACCGATGAGATAAGCTGACAGCAGGATGCCAAACCCGATCAAGATGTCTGCGCTCATACTGCGACCCCGGCTGCTGCGCGTCTTTCCAGGCCATCGGCAGCCGTTCGCGCGTGGTTGACGAAGAAGTGCATGCGGTTAAAGAAATTCACTTCACTAACGCCCGCGTCTGCGTCCAGGAATAGCAGGTTGAGTTGAGGGTATTTTTCCTGCAAGCGTTTCTGCACGCCCTTGGCAATGACGTGGTTGGCGATACAACCAAATGGCTGAAGACAGAGCACATTTGTCACGCCATTGCGCGCAAAAGAGGCGACTTCGCCGGCAATCAACCAGCCCTCGCCATATTGATGGTTCAGGCTCAGGATTTCCTGCGCATTGGCGGCAATATCCCGAATACTTGTATGCGGATGATAGCGGCGATAACCCTGCATGACGGCATCGAACTGGTGCAGGAAATGATGCGCCAGCTTTTGCCCCAATGTATTCACCAGCCAGTCGACATCGCGGTTTTTGACAAGTGTTTTGACCGCATGGTCTTTGCTGACCAGCCCCCCGTCGAAAAACTCAAAGAAACTCGGCATGACCACCTCCAGTCCCTGATCCATCAGCCACTGCGCAACGTGGTTGTTGGAAAAAGCATTGTACTTGACATAAATTTCGCCGACAATGCCCACGCGCGGGTGATGCTCCGGCGTGGTCTCGATGGCGTTGAAATCCTGGACGGCGCGCTCCAGCCATTTCAGCAGGGGTGTTGGGGCCAGACGAATCGTCCCGTCCATAAACCAGTTCAGGTATTTATCGGCAACGGCCTGCGTCTCACCTTTGCGCTTTTCGCGGATAATGGTGGAGTGATACATATCCGAAAGCGCGTCGTTGAACATCATGCCAATCGCGGCTTTGTAAATATAGATTTTGGTGTCGAATTTGAAACCCGGCTGGTCATTCAAGGCGCTCAAACTGGTCGAAAGCGTGACCACCGGCACGTTTTCAAATCCTGCCGCCACCAAGGCCTTTTTGATCATGGATGGGTAACTGGTGGCGCGGCACTGCCCGCCGGTCTGCGAAAAGCCAATCGCCGTGCGCGACAGGTCATAGTTCCCGGATTGAAGCGCTTTCACCAGGTCGCCGAGTGTGATGATACCCGGATAACAAATTTCATTGTTGGTATATTTCAGCCCCACATCCACCGAAGCGTGGTTCGGCTCGGGCAACTGCACAATCTGGTAGCCCAGGTCGATGAACGGGCGCACTATCGCCGGGGAGCAAAACTGGGAGAAATCGGGGACGATCAAGGTGCGGACGCGGTCTTCAGCCTGGTACGGTTTGACCGTTTTTCGTGAAATGCGCACACGGGTGGAGTGAGCGTCTGCCTGTCGCAGCGATTCCATCATCGAGCGCAGGCGCAGCTTCGTCGAACCGGCGCTTTCGATTTCGTCGATCCGAATGACGGTGGGGCGTTTGCCGTATTCCGCCAAAATGGCGCGGACTTCATCCAGGATGAACGGATCGGGACCGCAGCCGAAGGAATTCAGTTGCACCAACTCAACGTTGTCGTGTTGGCCCACCCAGCGCGCGACGTGGAAATAGCGGTTGATGTATTCCCACTGCGTCATAACGTGCCGGTTGGCGAGTGTCTCGCCTGTCATGGGGATGCAGTCTTCGGTGAGCACGTCCACGCCGAAATCGGTCAGCAGTTCCGGGACGTTGTGGTTGATGAGCGGGTCGATGTGATAGGGCCTGCCCATCAACAAAATGAGCGGACGCCCGTCCGCTTCCGAATCCCGAATGACTTCTGCGCCCATTTCGATGATTTGCGCTTTGAATTCAGCCTGCGCTTCTCTTGCCTTTTGGAGCGCCTTTTTAATGACGCTGGGCTTGATTCCCAGCCCGCGCAAATATTTTGTGCAGGCTTTATCGAGCAAATTATCGTCGCGGAAACTGATGGCGGGCATGTCGAGCGGGATGCCGTATTTGCGCTGCGGGTCAATCGCCGAACGGACGACGTCCGGGTAACCGGAGACCACCGGGCAGTTATAGGTGTTGTTGGCGTCTGTGAACTCAGGCTTCTCGTAAAAGACCATCGGGTAAAAGATGCGGTCGACGCCGGCCTGCACCAGGTCCATGATGTGCCCGCTGACCAGTTTGCCCGGATAACACAGGTTTTCCGACATGATGTGCGCTGCGCCGCCCTGATAGAGCGTGTTGCTCGACGGGGCGGAGAGCCGCACCCGCAGGCCGCATTCCGTCAACAGCGCGTGCCAAAACGGGTAGTTTTCGAACATATTCAGCACACGGGGAATGCCGATCGTTAATTTCTTATCCACAGACACCGTGCCCGTAGGGTATGACACAGATTTCACAGATTTTTTATTCAAATCTGCGTCATCTGCGTAATCTGTGGACTGCTTTTCCCGGTCAAACAGCAGCGCATATTTCAACGCCGGGACGCTGACGCCCTTGCGTTCGGCTTTGCCGCCGTTGGTATAGATTTTCTCGCAGCGGTTGCCCGAAAAGAAACTGTTGCCGTTCGGGAAGCCGAGTTTCGTCACCACGCACTTGTTCTCACAGCCCCGGCAGCGGATGTCGTGCCGCCGGTACTCGCCCAATTCGTCCACCTTCTCCAGCCCGATAAATGTGCTCGGCTGATCCCCGTAGCCCATCCACGCATCGCGCGCCGTCAGCGCCGCGCCATACGCGCCCATCAATTCGGCCAGATCGTGACAGACCACCGGCCTGCCGATCAACTGCTCCAGCGCCTTTTGCACCGCCTGGTTGCGGAACGTGCCGCCCTGCACCACAACGTGTTCGCCCAAAACATCGGTATTGGTGATTTTCAAAACCTTGTGCAGGGCGTTCTTGATGACCGAATAGGCCAACCCCGCCGAAATATCGTTGATTTTCGCGCCTTCGCGCAGCGCCTGCTTGACGCGCGAATTCATGAACACCGTGCAGCGCGTCCCCAGGTTGTACGGCGCTTCGGCAGCGCAGGCCAGCCCGGCAAAATCCGCCACGCCGTAGCCCATGTTGCGCGCAAACGACTCGATAAACGAGCCGCAGCCCGACGAACAGGCTTCGTTGATCTCGATATTCTGGATCTGTCCATCTTTGATAAAGATGGCTTTCATGTCCTGCCCGCCAATATCCAGGATGAACGTGACATCGGGATCGAACGCCTTCGCCGCCCTGAAATGCGCCAGCGTTTCGACGATGCCTTCATCCATGCCGAACGCCGCGCAGATCAAATCCTCCCCGTAGCCTGTTACCACGCTGCGGGCGATGCGCGGCGAAAAGCCGCGCCCGGCAAACGCCTGACGGATTTTGTTCAGCCCGTTTTGCGCGGCCTGGATGGAGTTGCCGCCGTTGTTGGCGTAATGGCTGAAAGCCACGCGCCCGTCTGCGTCGATCAGCACCACCTTGGTGGTGGTCGAACCCGAATCAATCCCCAGGAAGTAATCGTTGTCGGCGCAATCGGCTACCGCAATTCTTTCGATGCGGTGCGTTTTTTGAAACTCTGCCCAATCCTGGTAATGTTGCGGCGATTCGAACAGCGCTCCATGCCGGTTCGTTCGAGATTGGGCGTGCGCGCGTTCCACGGCCAGGGCATCGATTAAATCCTGGATGGAACAGGCCTGTCGCGCCTGCGGTACGCCAGAGGCGGCCAGCGCTGCGCCCAGCGCCGGCAGCAATTCCGGCGATTCCGCGCTGACCACATCCTGGTCGGTCAGGTTTAACACCTCGAGAAAAGCGTCTTTCAAAGACGGCATAAAGGTAAACGGCCCGCCGCTAAACAGGATGGTGGGCCGCACATCGCGCCCGCGCGCCAGGGTGGCGAGCGTTTGCAACACCACCGCATGGAACACCGACGCAGCAATATCCTCCTTCGGGACCTGTCTGCTCAACAGATTTTGCAGATCAGTCTTGGCGAACACCCCGCAGCGCGACGCCATCGGATAAACGGTGGTATGGCGGCTGGCAAGGCCGTCCAATTCGGAAACCGGCACATTCAACAGGGTCGCCATCTCGTCGATAAAAGCGCCGGTGCCCCCTGCGCACGAACCGTTCATGCGGATATCGGGACGATACTGCTCGTCAAAGAAAATGATCTTGGCGTCCTCGCCGCCAATGTCGATCAGCGTGCGCACTTCGGGGTGCCGCTGGTGGATAACTTCGGCGGAGGCTACCACTTCCTGGATGAACGGCAGGTTATACGTTTCGGCCACGCCCATCCCGGCGGAACCGGTTACCAGGTATTCGATGCGGGCATTTCCCAATTTTTCCATGGCCTCACGCAGGATGGATTGCAAAGTGACCAGCGTTTCCGCGTTATGGCGGCGATAGGACGAAAACTTCACCTGCCCCACGTCATTCAACATCACGATCTTGGCTGTGGTCGAACCGATGTCAATTCCCAACCGATAAGTATCTGCGCTCATATCTGCTCCGGCAATAATAATAAAGTTTTGAGACTTAGGCGCTCATTAAATGCGCGACGGGAAGTTTCCATATAAAACAATCCCCCCACTCGCAAAGCAGCATGTGGACCATCACCACCTGGAACAAAAGCCGGTTTTTCCTTCATACAATCAATGCCTGATAATTTG
Source organism: Anaerolineales bacterium (assembly GCA_049792555.1). GTDB lineage: Bacteria > Chloroflexota > Anaerolineae > Anaerolineales > Villigracilaceae > UBA5195. The sequence goes on along the minus strand of JBARBA010000472.1, from coordinate 1,010 downwards.
GAGTAAGTTGTCCGGTCTTTATCAACACAATGTCGATTATCTTTTGTAGTATAGTAAAAAATGACCGCATGGTCAATAAACAAAACACGCCAGCGTGATGCTTATTCAACACTACAATGGCGTGTGTTTATTATTTTTGGAGAAAGTGCCTATAAGCGTAAATCGGGATGACATTTGTCACATTTACGGCATTCCGAAAAACAGGGCCACGCGATCTACTACGGAGCGCCGCACAAGCGGTAAATCACTTTAAAAAAACCCCCGTAGAGCGAATAGGGCCATCAAGAGATAACCTGGACAGGATAAGCGCCATCTCTTTTGGAGATTCTATGCAACCTCTTTGCAGCCAGGCCTGGATTACACCAAAATGAGCCGATGAGGCATAGGAAATTAAATAATCGCTTGTCACCAGGAAGTTTTCTGCTTTCACCCCGGCCAGGAACCCTAACTTTAGATTTTTTTCCACCGTCTGCCGGATCAGAGATTGGAAGGTAATGCCTCCATGCAGCCCCAAAATGGCGTGCATAAGAGCAGCGTTTTCTTTTAGATATTCGAACAGCGTTACTGCCACAGGCAAGGGCTTATCCACGCTGTTAAAATCGGCAAGATTTAATGGATTTGCCGTGAGGATGATTGTTTCGATATGCTGGATGATTTCCGCCTGGGTTTGTTCCAGTAGGTCGAATTTATCCCGGTAGCGCAGGTAAAACGTGCCACGGTTGATGTTTGCCAAAGTGGTGATATCTTTCACCGACAGCACATCAAAACCCTTTTCTTCCATCAAAGCAACCAGCGCTTCGCGGATCGCCATCTTTGTGCGGATAATTCGTCGATCGGTGGGAAGGTCTTCACGCATGTGCAAATCTCTGACTGTAAGGGGGTATTTTTATTATACCGATAAGAGCGGAGATAATCAACACGCTGTTCAAAACCGGGTTGTGCCACAAGCTTGGTATGGGATCATTTTCTTTGGCTCTTTGAGAATCTCCGTGATCTACCCCCGCCCCTAT
>JBARBA010000471.1:0-4131 GCA_049792555.1 Anaerolineales bacterium | reverse complement strand
ACTTTCCCGTCTAACCTGCAAACAATTGTTTGAATGAATACATGAGATTGCTCACCTGCCCAGACCGCAGGTACTGGGTCGTCGCCTGGGAAACGGCTCCTCGCAATGACAGGCTGAGTAGTAACGAATAATTTTTGCTTTTTTGCAATCATAAAGGAAATGCCGTATGAAATTTATACCCTTCACGGTTGGAAATTGCGTTTTTTTTCTTAAGTCGAAAAGCGTAATTTCCAACCGGGGATATGATAGCAAGGGGACTGGAGACTCCAGAATGATGTGGCCCCCTTTATGCCGCACATATACATGAAATGCCGGTGATTGACGATGCGCTGGTGGCATATTTTTTCAGTTCTCCAAGAGTGAATGCGATGATTTGCAGCATGGAGCCTGATTACAGCGCGTCTTACATTTCCGATTGCGGGCGTTATTCGCATCGTAACGCAGCATTTCAAAGGTCGCCAGGGCATAAGCCGAACTCCAACATCGGCAATATACGAAAAACTGTCTGTACAAACAGCAAACGAGGTGTAAAAACCGCGTCTTTCACTCCTGGCCCATTGAGAATCCAACTCAATACTGCCGCTTTCTGCGGATTAATCCGGCGCAAGTTTCTTGAAATCAAGAATGATAAAAACAGGCGTTACATTTTTTAGACAAGACAACCATAATAAAGGGAGCACAACATGAAATTCACCGACGGATACTGGCTAATGCGCAAAGACATGAAGCCTCATTTCCCAGTACAGGTTTACGAAGTCGAAATAGACCCGGCGGCCATGACTATTTTTGCCCCGACTGCAAAAATTGCCACACGCGGCGATACACTTGGCCCACCCGTACTGACTGTCCGGTTTTCGTCACCGATGGAAAATGTCATTCGCGTGCAGATGTTTCACCATAAAGGTGGACTTCCGCGAAAACCGGAGTTTATTCTTACCGAACAGCCCCACCCGCAGCCGGTCATTTCAGACGATGAGCAATGCGCCACGCTGACGAGTGGCGCGTTAAGCGTGCGCGTTCAGAAGGGCGAGGACTGGTTGGTGGAGTACAAAGCGGGTGAACGCGTCGTTACCTCCAGCGCCTCGCGCGGCATGGGCTTTGTAGATACACCCGACGGGCGTTTCATCCACGAACAGTTGAACATCGGCGTAGGCGAGTGCATCTATGGGATGGGGGAACGTTTTTCGGCTTTTGTCAAAAATGGACAGGTGGTCGATATCTGGAACGAGGACGGCGGCACCAGCAGCGAGCAATCTTACAAGAACATCCCGTTTTATTTAACGAACCGCGGCTACGGTGTATTTGTCAACCACCCTGAAAAAGTTTCGTTCGAGGTAGCTTCCGAGAAAGTCGAGCGGGTACATTTCAGCGTCCCCGGAGAATCACTTGAATATTTCGTCATCTATGGGCCTACGCCCAAGGAAGTCCTCGAACGCTACACTGCGCTGACTGGCCGGCCGGCTCTGCCACCTGCCTGGTCATTCGGCCTGTGGCTTTCCACCTCGTTTACAACTGACTATGACGAAAAAACCGTCACCGGTTTTATACGCGACATGGCATCCTGTGGCATTCCCCTGCATGTGTTCCACTTCGACTGCTTCTGGATGAAAGAATTCAGTTGGTGTGACTTCCAGTGGGATAAGCGTTGTTTTCCCGACCCGGCGGGTATGCTTAAACGCCTGAAGGATCACGGTCTGCACATCTGCCTGTGGATCAACCCGTACATTGCCCAGCGCTCTGTGTTGTTTGACGAGGCGGCAGCGGGTGGATTCTTGCTCAAAAGAACCAATGGCGACGTCTGGCAATGGGACAAATGGCAGTCAGGCATGGGGATTGTGGATTTCACCAACCCGGCCGCGCGTAAATGGTTCCAGGACAAATTGCGCGCTTTGCTCGATATGGGCGTGGATGCTTTCAAAACCGACTTCGGCGAGCGCATCCCAACCGATGTGGTTTACTTTGACGGCTCTGACCCCTTCAAAATGCACAACTATTACACCTATCTCTATAACAAAACGGTTTTTGACCTTTTGAAGGATGTGCGCGGCGAAGGGGATGCGGTGGTTTTTGCCCGTTCTGCCACCGCTGGTGGGCAGCAGTTCCCTGTTCATTGGGGCGGCGATTGCACTGCGACGTTTGAATCGATGGCCGAAAGCTTGCGCGGTGGTCTTTCACTGGGGCTTTCGGGCTTCGGCTTCTGGAGCCACGATATCGGCGGCTTCGAGCAAACTGCCACCGCAGATGTATACAAACGCTGGTCGGCGTTTGGTTTGCTCTCCTCGCACAGCCGCCTGCATGGTAGTTCATCGTACCGTGTCCCGTGGGTTTATGACGAGGAGGCGGTAGATGTATTGGCGAAGTTTACCAAACTCAAATGCAGCCTGATGCCTTATTTGTTCGGTGTTGCCTGCGAGGCTCACGAGCGTGGCGTGCCCATGTTACGTTCGATGCTGTTGGAATTTCCAGATGACCCCGGCTGCGACTATCTTGACCGACAATATATGCTTGGCCCGTCATTGCTCGTTGCGCCAGTCCTCAACAAAGAAGGCTGGGCGGAGTATTACCTCCCCGCCGGACGCTGGACCAACTATCTGACCGATGAAGTCGTGGCTGGCGGCGGCTGGCGGCGGGAACAGGTCGATTTCATGTCGATTCCGCTGTGGGTGCGGGAAAATACCATCATCCCGGTTGGGGCCAACACCGAGCGCCCCGATTATGACTATGCCGATGGCGTCAGCTTGCACGTCTTCAATGTGCGTGACGGGGCCGATCTGCGGGTGGAAGTCCCTGACGTGCAAGGCCAAGTCGCTGCCGTGTTCCATTGTTCGCGGCGCGGCAAAACCTTGCGGATCAAGCGCGAAGGCACATCGGGCGGGCTTGCCATGAGCGCAGCCGAACGGGCGTGGAGCGCGCAGTTGCGCGGCGCGGGCGATCATGCTACTAGAATCCAGACGCAATCGAACGAAATTGAATTTGAATTAACGGAGTAGGAAAATACTAACTCACTCGTTGATAATTTTGACAACGTCACATTAAGATTTCGCCCTGCGGAGCATTGGACTTACTCTCCCAACTTTGCAGAATGTCTATTGACTCGCCCAAAATATTATGCTATTCTATACGTACGCTTCGACTAAACGCTTCGACGATTCCGCTTCGTTGCACCCTTTTTGTTTGAATACCTGCTCGAAAACCGGGAGTGTACCTTTTGCCTACCATGCTTGATGTGGCCCGTCGTGCAAATGTCTCACTAAGCACCGTCTCTTACGCGTTAAACGGTACACGGCCCATTTCAGAAAAGACCCGTGAGCATATTTTTACCGTGATGGACGAGCTTGGGTACCGTCCCAATATCCTGGCGCGCGGTCTGGCCAGTAAACGCAGCAAGATTATCGCCTTATTATTTCCCACTCCCGAGCGTGGCATGGGCATCACTGAATTGGAGTTCGTGACCAGCGCCGCCGACCTGGCGAGAGAACTTGGCTACAATCTCATTTTATGGCCGTCAGAATTACGCGACATCGGGGAATTACGAAAATTTACACAGCAGGGCTTGGTGGATGGGGTTATCTTGATGGAAGTGCGTTTCAATGATGAACGAGTCAACTTATTACGCCGCATTGATTTCCCCTTCAGCATGATCGGGCGCTGCGAAGACTTGACCAACATTGCATACACTGACGTTGATTTCGAGCAAACAGCGTATGACAGTGTAAATTACCTGACCAAACTCGGACACACCCATATCGGTTTTTTGAACCAGTCCAAATCCCTTTATGACCAGGGATATGGGCCGGCCGTCCGTACCCAGGCAGGTTTTGAGAAAACCATGCAGAACAGCGGCTTACCTGCTGTTACCAGGTTTTGCCAAACGGCGCCTCAAGCCGGTTACGAGGCTTTCAAAGAACTGCTGGCAGAACATCCCGAATTGACCTCCCTGGTGGTAATGAATGAGCGCGCCACGCCCGGAATTATCCAGGCCATCCTGGACCGAGGCTGGCACATTCCCGATGATTTTTCCCTGGTGGGGGTTGTCTCGTCTGCTCATGCAGCCGAAATGATGAGACCACCGCTGACCACCATGGATACCCAGACGATGGAGCTTGGTCATTTGGGGGTAGAGTTGTTGAT
>JBARBA010000470.1:0-2809 GCA_049792555.1 Anaerolineales bacterium | reverse complement strand
GCCCCGGCCAGTCTGCCGCTTTTCAGGGCATCCAACAGGGCTGTGTGGTCGGTGATCCCGCCGCGCGAGATATCCACCAGGTATGCGCCAGGTTTGAGCGCATTCAGCGTTTTGGCGTTTAAGAGTCCGTGAGTCTGCGCTGTGAGTGGGACTGCAACCACGACGAAATGGCACTCCTTAAGCATGGATGCCAATGCCTGGAAGGGGTAAATCCGGTGGACGAAATCGCCCTGCGGGTCGCCCAGCCCATCTGGTGTATAGCCGCGATCTTGCGTTTGTTTGGCGTCATGTTTTGCCGCCAGGATGGTGACGCCGAAGGGCTGGAGCAGGCGGGCGAGTTGGCGCCCGATACTGCCGTAGCCTACGATCCCGATTGTTTTGCCGCGCAACTCGAACGGCGCAAAGCGCTCGTAGCGGTCTTTCGGCCACTCCGTTTTTTTTTGGCTGCTGGCGAGGGCCGGGATTTTTCGTCCCAGGGCCAGGATCATGGTCAGGGCGTACTCTGCCACCTGCGACATGGCCGCGCCGCTCAAGGTTGTAACCAGCAGATCGTCTTTTTGGATGAGTGGGTGGCTTATGTAGTGGTCGATGCCGGCGAAATGGAACTGCACCCAGCGCAGCGCCGGGACTTGTTCGGGGGCGGGAAGGATGGATGTGGTATACAACACCTCGGTGCGCGCCCAGGTTTCGGCGGGGATGTCTTCGGGGCGCGCTGCCGGGGCTGAATTGATATTCAGCTTTGGCGAAATTCCCCGCAGGCGGTTGAGCAAGTGTTCGGGGAATGGGATGGTAATCAGGGTTTCGACGGGCATGGTGGGTGTCATGGATTGATCTGCACGGATAAAATAAAACCGGGTAACGAGGCTCTATTGTACTTGAAACTCGTTATCCGGTTCTCTTGCCGGGTACTTTTGGGCCATTGGCTTACGGCTTCTTGCATACATCTCTGAACTTTCCTTGCTTGAAGCACTCACAAATGACAGGATTTTGGTTTGGGTATTTACGCAGTACTCTGTAACACCGGATCACTTTTTCTTTTCTTTTTCTTTCTTCTTGTCCTTGCCCTCGCGCTGTTTTTGCTGCATTTTGCGAATGCCTTCCCAGCGGTTGCTGGGTTTGGATGGCGATGCGCTGATCCGTCTAAAAAACCAGCCCACGAGCAGCCCAAATGCGCCCAGGCAAAAGGCCGGGGTGTAGGTCAGAATATTATCGCTGTCGTTGGAGCTGATGACGAGGGCGAGCGTGGGGGTTGGCAGGTTTTGCGGAGCGGCCTGGGCTGCGCCGGTATCGCGCGTCTGAAGGGCTTGCACGGCTGCGGCGATAAAAGTTTGTGTGGCGTTTGCCTGGCGTCCGGCGTTGTTGCGCGAGATATCGGATGCGATGAAAATAATGATGAGGAACAGGCTGACGACGACAAAAAACGTGCCGACGCGGGAGATGAAGTCTTTGCGGGAGTCTGCTTCTGCCATTACTGCCTCGGTTTGCGCGCCGAAAAGAATGTTCGCCTGAACGGGTAAAAGACCGGACTTTCGGGCATGGCCGCGCGCATCCTGGCCCGCAGCGCATCCACGAAGCTGTCGCGCTGCGCGCCCAGGCGCTCGAAATAAGGCACGAGCGCCGTGCCTGAGACCCATTCCACGACCGCATCGGCGTTTTCGAGGACGTGGAGATACACTTTTTCGAAGACGATGATGTCTTCCGCGCCCAGGTCGAAGAATATTTGCGCGTATTGGTCAATGGGCAAGACTGGCGAGGAACGTATATAGTCTTCCAGGATGGACTTGAACGGCTCTTCCTGCGCGATTTGGAGGATCAACCGGTGGGAGATGTGGGTGTGGTTGGAGGGGACCTGCGCCGCGATCTGCCCACCCGGGGCCAGCCTGCCGTATAAATGGGGGATCAGCGCCTGGTGGTTTTCGGTCCACTGCAAGGCGGCGTTGCTGACGATCAGGTCCCACGCGCCCGACAGGGTGGCCTGGTCGCTCAACTCGAAGGTCAGTCCGGCCCGTTTGACGGAGTCGGCCTGGGCCAGCATGGCAGGCGAACTGTCGAGGCCGCGCACCTCACTTTGGGGCAGCAAATCAGCGAGGCGTCTGGTGAGTTCGCCCGTTCCGCAGCCGAGGTCGACCACGTTCAGGCGCGGACGAAGGTCGACGAGTTTGAGCAGGTCGTCGAACGGGGCGGAACGTTCCGCCTGAAATTTGTGGTATTGTTCGGGGTTCCAGGGCATGGTCAAGAGAGTTTGTCGAAGTGTTCCGATCGGGGTGTCATTTCAATATTTCGGGGAAATTGTTGTTGACAGGTGTTTCCCCCTGCCGGGGACTACGCGGTGCGGCGGCGGAACAGCGCCGCTGCCTGATCAACCACCGATGATTGGGATGATACGATCAATGCCTGTATTGATTGTATCATTTCCCTGTTGGCGTGGGTTGGAAACCCCTTCCCTACGGCACGTAGTATTGAATAATCAACTGCGGCTGGCTGCCCGCCGGGGCATTTCCGCTGTAGAGACTGAGGACGTTGGCAACTGTATTGTTGTTGTCGTCCAGCCTGAAACGCAGGCGGATTTGGGTCAGGCCGGCGTTCGTGTCCCGTTTGTTGACGAAGTTCTTCGCGTTGGTCAGGTTAATGCTGTACCAGTCACCGGCCGGCGCCAGATTGAATGGGCCGTAAGATTGGCTGGCGACCAGTTGGAAATCGCTGGCTTGCAGCGTTGCCGCGCCGAAGGGGCCGGCCTTGACGTCGACCATGAAGCCCCCGAAGGCGCTGACCGGGTTGCCGCCGCCCAGGATGGCCTGTTGTTTGACCT
>JBARBA010000469.1:0-6658 GCA_049792555.1 Anaerolineales bacterium | reverse complement strand
AAATAAAGCCATCGTATGATTTTGTTGCGCGCCTTCATTGCCATTGAAATCCCTCAAGAGATCAAACGACAAATCGCCGGCCAAACCGCCGAGTTGCGTCGAATGGTCGGCAGCAGTGTGCGCTGGGTCACACCCGAAAATATCCACTTGACGTTAAAATTCCTGGGTGAAATTTCCCCAACGAACATTGACCTTCTGGCCCAGGCGCTGAAAACCGAAGTCGGGCAGCACCTTTCTTTTGAAATGAACGTTAATGGTTTGGGGGCTTTCCCAAATGTGCGTCGCCCACGCGTGATCTGGATCGGGCTGGACGCCCCGCCAGACCTGACGAGGCTGCAACATCACCTTGAGACGACCACAGCCCGGCTCGGGTACATTAGCGACGACAAACCATTTTCTCCACATCTGACCATTGGCCGCGTTCGTGAGCAGCTATCATCTGACGAAAGCCAGGCCCTGCGCAGCGCATTGGAAAGCGCCAAAGTCGGCGCGCTGGGAAAATTTACTGTAAAGTCCGTGCATTTATTCCAGAGTGAATTAAAACCCGCCGGGCCAATTTATACCTGTATATCCACCGCCGCTTTGGGCGGCTAACTTTTTACGAGGTGAAATCTGAATCCGCTTGAACTTGCACGCACAGTTGTTAATGCGCTCGAAGAAACGAAGGGCGAAGAGATTGTTTTAATGGATTTGCAAAAGGTGGCAAATTTTACGGACTACTTTGTGATCTGTAACGGCACCAGCGACCGTATGCTTGATGCGCTTGCAAACAGCGTCGCAGACAAGGTGCGCGAAACGCACAAAATAAAGGGACGCAGCGAAGGCCAGGCCTCTGCCGGTTGGATGGTGGTGGATTTCGGTTCCGTCACCGTCCATTTGTTCGCGCCGGAGATGAGGGATTTTTACAAGTTGGAAGAGTTATGGAAAGAGGGAAAAATCTTGCTGCGTTTGCAGTAAGAACCTGTCGAATTGATTGACAATTGAAAGAGGAAAGTAATATGTCCGTTACGCACGAGCGGTTGAAAGAGATTCCTGAATTTTATTCGACGCCATCTATGCCAAATGGAATCTCAAGCGATGGGAATTTTGAGACGAATATTATTAATGTTATGTTCGCTGGAAATCCTATCGAGAATCAACAGTTTATTGCTTTTATTAATTCAAATGCCTCAGCGATCTTATTTCCGTTAAATGACACAATCGAGTCAATCGGCCCCAAATCGACCTGGGATGATACTCAACAAGAACTCGAAAAATACAATGTTGCCAACAGATTACATGACCAAGGAAGATATAACGAGGCAGAGAAAATTTACTGGGAATCGCTAAAAATATTCCCCACACCGGCAGCTTTTGTAAATTTAGCTCATTTGTCATTGATACGACAAAAATTCGAAGACGCTGAGTTGTTCAGTCGCAGAGCTATTAAGACAACCAAAGTAACTATTACCGATGGTCTTTTTAGAAATGAGTTTGGTGTGTTTGCAAATGCTTATTTAAACTTAGGAACTGCCTTGGAGAGGCAAGGAAAACTCGAAGAAGCCAAAGCTGCATTACGAAAATCTATTGTTATTAATCCCAATGTTGCCATAACTTATATAGATCTTGGCGAGATCCTTCTTAGCCAAAATCGCCTGACGGAAACAGAGGATGTCTATCACAAAGCGATAGCGGCTCATATAAATAATGCTGAAATCTATTTCAGCCTTGGCAATCTTCTTGTAAATCAAAACCGTATGAATGAAGCTGAGAACGCATGGCGCAATGCAATAGCGGCTGACGCAAACTATGCCCCAGCTTATTGCAGTCTTGGCGTTCTCCTCACAAATCAAAATCATTTGAAAGAGGCCGAGAAATATTATTACAAAGCTATAGAGGCTGACCCAAATTATGCCCTAACCTATTCCAACCTTGGCATTTTTCTCGAAAGTCAAAACCGTCTGAGGGAAGCAGAGAATGCCTACCGCAAAGCCCTAGCACTTGGCGCGGGTGTTGACATATATGTCAGTCTTGGCAATCTTCTTGCAAGCCAGAATCGTTGGAAGGAAGCGGAGGATATTTACCAAAAAGCAATAGTAATTGCACCTAACAATATCAAAGCTTATGTTAATCTTGGCGTTCTTTTTTCAAAACAAAATCGCATCCATGAGGCTGTAAATGCTTATCAGAAGGCCATAGGGGTTGATCCAAATAATGCTACAGTCCTTTCTCACCTTGGGGTTCTTTTTTATAGCCAAGATCGATTAAAAGAGGCCGAGAATTCTTGGCGAGAGGCAATTGTGGCAGACTCGAACTATGTACAAGCCTATCTCAATCTTGGCGTTCTTCTTGCAAATCAAAATCGCATGAAGGAAGCCGAGAATGTTTATCGCAATGCTATAGCCGCTGACCCAAATTATGCCGAAGTCTATTTCAATCTAGGCGTTCTTCTCGAAAATCAAAACCGCCTGAAGGAAGCAAATGCTTTATTCGCTAAAGCGCTTCAAATTGACCCGAGTTTGGAACGATTTTTGAAATAGGAAAAGTAAAATGCGTGAGAAAACAAATAGACTTTGCTATGGCAACCACGCAAAAACGTCCTGTAAAGAAATCTACGGGACGTTTTACTTTTTGTGTGCGGTGTAGCCTTTCTGGCGTAAAATAGAGAAATGACCCGCATCGCAATGATTTCCTATCACACCTGCCCGCTGGCAACCCTGGGGGGCAAGGATACCGGGGGCATGAACGTCTCTGTCCGCGATCTGACGCGCGAGTTGGGGCGGTTGGGCATCCATGTGGATGTTTTCACACGCTCACAGGATGAACACGTGCCGCACGTGCTGCACGACCTGGGCTACGGCAACCGTGTGGTGCACATCCCCGCCGGGCCGGAGCAACCTTTCCCAAAAGTACAGCTTCCAGATTACATCCCTGAATTCGTGCAGGGCGTCAAGCAGTTTGCTGCTGAAAAAGGCTTGTGCTACGACCTGATCCATAGCCATTACTGGATGTCTGGCCTGGCGGCTGAAATGTTGAGCGACGCCTGGGGCCACCTGCCCATTATCCACATGTTCCATACGCTGGGTGAGATGAAAAACCGCATTGCCCAGAGCGACGACGAGCGCGAGACTCCCTACCGGCTGGAGAGCGAGCGCCGCGTCCTGGCCCGCGCCGACCGCATCGTCGCGGCTACGCTGGCGGAAAAAGCCCAACTCGAATGGCTCTACAAAGCCGACTCGCGCAAGCTGATCATTATTCCGCCGGGGGTGGATACGGGGCGTTTTTATCCAATTCCGAAGGACGAGGCCAAACAGTTTATCGGCATTCCCAATGAGGACCGCATGGTGCTGTTTGTCGGACGCATCGAACCGCTCAAGGGTTTGGATACGCTCATCCGCGCCATGGCCTCCATTGACTTGCACAAAAACGAGTGCCGCCGCTGCCCGGCCTACCTGGCGATTATCGGCGGCGACCCCTCTGCCAGCCCCGAAGAAATGACCGCCGAGATGACCAGCCTGCAACAATTGTGCCGCGACTTGCATATGGATCGGACGGTGGTCTTCCTCGGCAAACGCGGCCAGGATACCTTGCCGTATTATTATTCCGCTGCCGAAGTGCTGGTGATGCCTTCGCACTACGAGTCGTTCGGTATGGTGGCCCTGGAAGCCATGGCCTGCGGCACGCCGGTCATCGTTTCGCAAGTGGGCGGGCTGGCCTTCCTTGTCCAGGACGGAGTGACCGGCTACCAGGTGCCGGGCGGGGATAGCGCCGCACTGGGTGAAAAACTGTCCCTGCTGTTAGGCAATGACCAGGCGCGGCACACGATGGGCGCGCAGGCGGCGGAGTATGCGCAGGCTTATCGCTGGGACAAGATCGCCGGGCAGGTGATTGCCGTTTACCAGAGCCTGCTACAGAATCAGCCGCAATTGCAGCCCTGTGAAGAATAAAATTCGTTTTGTTTCTTTTCTATAATTGGTGGTTGAGTAGGCGGCGGTGCTGTCCTGCCGCCGTACCCTGGCACCGCCCGCCACACCTGTCCCGGTGTCCTTCGGGAGGGCAGGTGTCGAAACCACCTTGTTCAGCGGGGGAAATGTAAATTGCCGATTACTCAAGCATCCTGTTTCGACTCTATGACGGGTATAATTTGACCCATGCCCGAACCCAAAGACCGCCCGCTTGACCCCGAAGCCAAACCCACCGACCGTGTGGATAATACCCTGCGTCCCCAGATGCTGGCCGACCTGATCGGCCAGGAGCAGGTCAAAGAGAACCTCGCCATTTTGATCGCCGCCGCCCGCCAGCGCGGCGAGGCGCTCGATCACGCGCTCTTTTACGGCCCGCCCGGCCTGGGCAAGACCACCCTGGCAAACGTGCTGGCCAACGAGATGGGCGTCAACATCAAAACCACTTCCGGCCCGGCTATCGAACGCGCCGGCGACCTGGCCGCCATCTTGACCAACCTGCGCGCCGGGGATGTGTTGTTCATTGACGAAATCCATCGCTTGGGGCGGGTGGTGGAGGAAGTGCTCTACCCGGCCATGGAAGACTTTGCCCTCGACATTATCATTGGCAAGGGGCCTTCGGCGCGCTCGATCCGACTCAAGCTGCCGCGTTTTACCGTTGTGGGGGCCACCACACGCCTGGCGCTGGTGACTGCGCCGCTGCGCGCCCGTTTTGGGGCTGTCTACCGGCTGGATTATTATGACCTAAAGGCGATGAAGTTGATTGTGCGCCGCGCAGCCGACATGCTCAAGGTGCAGATGGAAACCTCCGGCGTGGAGGAAGTCGCCAAACGCGCGCGCGGCACGCCGCGCATTGCCCTGCGCCTGCTGCGCCGTGTGCGCGATTTTGCCCAGGTGCGCGCCAACGGCATCGTCACGCGCGAAATCGCCTCCCTGGCGCTGGACCTGCTGCAAGTCGATCCGCTCGGCCTGGATGACGTGGACCGGCGCGTGCTGAAAGCCATCATCGAAAAATATAATGGCGGCCCGGTGGGACTGAACACCATTGCCGCCGGTATCAGCGAAGAGCCTGATACGATCATGGACGTGGTCGAGCCGTACTTGCTGCAACTCGGCTTCATCGACCGCACTTCCCAGGGACGGGTGGCCACGAAAGCCGCTTATGAGCATTTGGGGTTTGCCTACCCTGAGAATGGGCAGCAACGCTTGCTGTGAGTGATGCGCGTGTTCTCTACCGCACAAACGAGAAAAGAGAACACGGGTGTCGCTGATCCGTGTTCTCTTTTTCAAAATGTACGGTAAACCTTGTCGAGGGGGTGATGCTGTAAAAATCTTATCCCAACATCTACAATATGCGTTTCAATTCACGCAGCAACACATCCGGTCGTTCGTCGCGCAGCAGAGGCAGGCGGGCGCGGGTGCGTCTTAGCTGCGCCAGGTCGAGCGCGGCAAAGGTCAGGCCTTCTTCGTCGAATGGAGCCTGGGCCAGCAATTTGCCGTCCGGGTCGAAAACGGCGGACGTGCCCCAGAAATTCAGCCCATCCTCGAATCCGACGCGGTTGGCGTGGACGACAAAGGTGGTAAACAGCCCGGCGTAGGTCTTGGTGATGTTCTCGACCCATTGGGCCGAGCCAAGAGTCTCTTCGGTCACGCCGCGGCCGGGCGAGGCTGACGTGAAGATCAGGATGTCCGCGCCGTCCATCCACAGCGCGTACGGCGAGGAAGCATGCCAGAAATCCTCGCAGATCAGGATACCGGCGCGGCCAAAGCGCGTATCGAAAGCGCGGAACGAATCGCCCGCGGCGAAGTAGCGCCGTTCGTCGAAGATGCCGTAGGTGGGGGGGTAGACTTTGCGGTGGACGTGGACGATTTCTCCGCCTGAAAGGTACGCGGATGCAATGTAGAAGCGGTAACGCGCGTCTTCTTCCACGAAGCCGACGACGATGTCGAGATTGTGCGAGGCTTCAATTAATTTCTGAAAAACCGGGTCGTCTTTGGATGGGCGGCGGGCGACGGTGGAGGCCAGGTCTTGCAGCACGTAACCGGTCAGCGAAAGTTCGGGAAAGACGATCAATTCCGCGCCGCCCTGCCAGGCTTGTTTGACCAGGGACAGGTGCTTTTCCAGGTTGGCGTCCACGTCTCCCAGTTTTGTGTTGATCTGGGCCAGGGCAAAGGTTGTGTTCATGCGGGCAATCTTACCATTTATTCTTGAATATCCACCGTCACATCAAAAACCTGCGCTGGCGGCGTGTTTTTTTCAAAAGTGCGGTGATAGATCAAGCGCAAGTGCGTAACGCCCGCTTTCAGCGCCTTAAACGTGAAGGTGAATGTCCCTCCCGCGCCAACCAGGTTGCTGTTTCGGGTAAATTCCGCCTTGCCTACTTGCGCCAACAGACTTGCGTCCAGGTTCTCGGTTTCCCAGGTAAAGCCGGTGGTCGGGTTGCCGTCGATCTGGACGCGCACAAGGTCGTTGACCTTCAGGGCGACGGTTCCGCCATTTTGCTCTTCGGTCAGCGTAAGGGGTGCTTGGTCGGTTTCCATAAGAATGGCCTCACTGGTGGCAACATCGGGGTTGGGGGTTGGGGCGGTTGTTTGCGCGCAGCCGGATAGCGCGAGCGAAACAATCAATAAGATACCCCAAAAATTCGGCTTAAACATAAAAAACCTCCTGCTAAAGATGACAGCCGTGTTTATTGAACAGAACCAACGGGAAAGCG
>JBARBA010000468.1:0-5351 GCA_049792555.1 Anaerolineales bacterium | reverse complement strand
CCCTATCCTGTTTGCCCGGATCATAGTTTTTGGCGACAGCTTGAAAAAAGGCGAAGTGGTTTTGGCGCGCTTCCAGCGCTTCTTTTTCTGTCAGTAAGGTTTTCCCATACTGGTGCAACAGGGCGTGCATTTGGTAGCATTTTCGTTCAGGCACATATTCCAACAGGCCGCGCTCCATCAAAGCGCGCGCAAGCGGCTTGGGGTCGTCCACTTGCCAGACGGCTTGCATGGCCGTCCGATCAATGCTGGCAGGGGTCGGCGCAAAAACGCCCAGGCGGGCAAAGCACGCACGGGTTTGTTCATCCATCCGTCCCGTGCTTTTCTGTAACAGGGCCACGACGGTGGGCGTGATTTGCTGCGCCAGGTCGGCAAGCTCTGCTGGCGCTTCTGATTCCAGTAGCTTCGCTCCATCACGCAGTTCGGCCAGCAAGTTGCTTACGCCAAAGCCCTGGCCGGCTTCCACGTTGAGCAGGCGTCCCGCCACTTGCAGCGCCAGCGGCAGCCCCATCAGTTCTTTGGCAAGTTCGAGCGCCGCCTTCGGGTTTTCTGCGACGACCGCAGGCGCCAGCTCTTGCAGCAGTTCCAGCGCTTTTTCGTCGGTCAGCACGGGCAACCGGTAGATGTCGTTCGCCGTAGGGGCCAATGCCTGCGCCACGCCGGGGATGCGCGTGGTGATCAGGATGGCGCAGGCGCGCCCGCCGACTTTGAAGGGCAGGGCATGTTCCGGTTCCCAAACATCATCCACAATCAACAGCCTGCGTTTGTTGCGCAAAAGAGCCGTCAATTGCGCCGAGGCTTCTTCCAACGTCCTGGCTTTGCCGATTTCGTCCGTGTTCAGGCCGCGGCCCCAGGCGGCAAGCTGCGAGAACAGGTCAGGTTGCGGGCCGAGCGAAGCCCACAGCACGCCGTCGGGGAAGGCCGCCATCACATCCGGGTCGTGCGCCAGGGCGGCGGCGAGGGTGGTTTTGCCCACGCCGGGCCAGCCGCGCACGGTGGTAAGGGCTTGCAAGGCGGCAGGTACCACCTGTCCGTCCGGTGCGATGCCCAGGCGGGTTTTTAGGTCGCGCAGGGCGTCTTCGCGCCCGATCATGAGCAGCGGGCGCGGCGGCGCGCTGCCGGTCAGGGTCGTCCCAGCTCGCTGGCCCAGAGCGTCTGCGAGCGCAACCAGCCGCGCCAGCAGGTCGGCGGGCAGGTTGGTGTTCTGGTTGACGACCTGCTGGATATTTTCGCCGATGGCAATGGCCGTGGAACCGCTGATATTTCCGACGGAGATTGAACCACCTGCGCCAGAAAGCGCCGCTTCCAACTGCTGGACAAGTTTTCGCAAGGCGGTATCGCTGCTGCCTTCGGTATGCGCGCGCAGGTCGGACAGGATAGCGTTAATCGAGGGTTCATCGCTCATCGCTTCTCTCTTTCTTCCTTCGCGCGTTGGACGATCTTCCGAAAAGCCGTTCCCAACCCCAGCGCGGGGTTGGACAGGCTGGCGACGGCCACGTCCCAGGCATCGGCGGAGGCTTCGGCCAGGAAGCTGAACCAGCGTTGCACGCGGCCCTCTTCGGCCTGCTCGCCGCGCTCGGCCTCGGCTTTGAGCTTGTCCACTGCTTGCAGGGCGTCTTCTTTTTTGGCGCTGTCTTTTTCCTGGCTGGCTTTTTCACGGATGAGGGCAAAGACCCTGGCGATTTCATCCAGGGTTGCGCCGCTGTTCTGTGTCAGATTGACTTGCGCGCCGTGTCCGATGGCAACGCCGCTGGAATTGCTGATATCTCCCACCTTGATGCTGTTATCCACTTTGTCGCGTCCCACAAAATCGCCGTTTTGGAGGTTGAGATTGCCGCCAATATACGCCCCGCCGCCGGTATTGACCTTGCGGATTGTTGTTCGATTGACTTCGTTATTGTTGCCGTTGACGATGACATTGTCCCTGGCGTTGCCGCCGATGGATATGCCGCCCTGACCAGGCGCTTTTGCCTTCTTGGTTGACGCCAACTTCTCTTTGGGTGGGTTTGATCCTTTGCCCGAAATGGGTTCCATGGTTTCATGCTCCTCGAAAATAGCAACGGTCAGCGCGCAGGTCGTGAGAAAAATCAATTGCGTTGGCGCAGGCCCATTGGTTGGGTAATATTTCAACATTGCCAGGCCGTAGAGCAAGAGCGCCGGGAAGTATTCGCCCCTGAAATCGGGTTCCGCGCCCATGTATTTGCGCGCAATCTGGCGGATGGCTCGAATGACCTGCCAGGCTTTTGCCAACTGCGGGTTGGCGGGCGGCGTTGAAGGCTGACTTGGCGTATCGGCGTTCAGCGTCCGTTCGAATTGGGCGT
The DNA here is from genome assembly GCA_049792555.1 of Anaerolineales bacterium. Classification (GTDB taxonomy): domain Bacteria; phylum Chloroflexota; class Anaerolineae; order Anaerolineales; family Villigracilaceae; genus UBA5195. Next base: position 3,033 of record JBARBA010000468.1, on the reverse strand, counting down.
ACTCGTTCAACGAAAAAGCGCCGGATACCTGCGCCAGGGCCATCAGCCGGATATAAACTTCCAGCTTGATGAAGTCGAACAGGTTGTGGCGCTCGGTCACTTTGGCGAAATCGATCAGCCAGCCTTTGCCCGATTCGTCCACCAGCACGTTGCGCAGGTGCAGGTCGCCATGCACCCATGAGCGGCGGCCGTTCAAGGTTTTGTCCAACAGGCGTGGATATTCTTTCAATGGATCGGGATAGCTCCCGTCCACGCCGGGGATCTGGATGCGGTTGCCGTCGCCGGTCGACAGGTTGGGGAAGATGGCTTTGACGATTTTTTCCAGGTCTTCGTGGTCAGGGAGGTGCCGCCCGTATTCCGCGCTGAAAAGGCTATGCAGCGGTACATGCTGGCCGTACCAAGTTTCCCCCAAGGCTTTGTCCAAAAGCGCATCCAACGTTTTGTTGACTGCCTCGGCGGGCTGGGCAAGGGAATATTCTTCGAGGCTGACGGTTTTCCCCAAAGCCGTTCCACCGGCAAAGGCGTAATTCACGGCGGCCTGACCGTCCTGCTCGTAAAAGCGTGTGATTTGGGTGGCGCTAAACGGCAGGGCGGGGCCGATGTAATGATCGTAATTTTCCTTCTCGCGCCGCAGTTCGGCAGCCGGGCCGATCTTGGTCACGATCCGGGCGTCGCTCGCGCCGTTGGTTTTTACAGGCAAAACCAGGAAGACGCGCGTGTCGCTGTAGCCGCCGCCGAACTCTTTTTCGAGAATGATCTTCCCATAGCCGGGATGAACATTCCGAATCAGCGCTTCTTCCGGCGCTGTCAACCGAATGCTGTTTGCCTTGCTCAGTTCGGGCAAGGTCGATGGGGGGGATGGATGATCGGACATGGTTTGTTTCCTCCTTAAATTTTGAGTTCCAATATGATTGTACCGACGAATTGCCGTCGGAATGCTTGGAGAATCCTGTAGGAATCTGTAGCAATCTGCAAACGTATCATCTCAATATTTCGGGGAAGTTGCTGTTGACAGGTGGTTTCCCCCTGCCGGGGACTATGCGGTACGGCGGCGGAACAGCATCGCCGCCTACCCTTCGACAGGCTCAGGGTGTCACTCAACCGCCGATTATTGAAATGATACGATAAACTTGTACCCCTGGCCCTTGACGGTGACGATATAACGGGGGCGCCGGAAATCCGGCTCGATCTTCTTGCGCAGGCGCAGGATCAGGGCTTGGAGCATTTCATCGGATGCCGAGTCGTATTGCTGACGGTAGACATGATCGATCAGGTCGTTCTTGGTGCATACCCGCCCGCGATGTTCGTAAAGATAAAACAACAGTTCGAACTCCAGTTCGGTCAGGCGTTCGATGCGCTGCCCGTCAAGCTGCACAACTTGCGGTGAGTGGCTGACGTGGGTGCCCTTGCAGGGCGGCGGCGCTTGTTCTCGAACAAAGGCGGCCAACAGGGGGGAAAATATCGTTTGCGCATTGCTCCCACTTCGACGTAAAAGCCCCCGCTCGATCAGGTGGTTCACCGCCCGGTCATCCAACGGGTCGCTGTTGGAGAAGGAACACAGGGCGGCTTTCTCGTTTTCCGAAAGGCTGCCCCAAAGTTTTTGACACTCGCGCTCCAGGGCGGATTCTTTCCCGAAGGGACGCCGGGACGGTGTGGCGAGCGCTGCCGCCAGTTCTGCCAGCCCGTCGGGGTGGTCCCCGTTCCAGAGCAGGCTCAGGAGGGTCTTGAGCAAACTGGCGTATCCGCCGCTGAGTTCGAACAGATGCGCCGCGTCTTTTTCGTTTAACGCCAGGGCGCGCCGCGAGGCCAGGTAGTCGCTCATCTGCCTCGCGTCGGTTTCATTGTATGGCCCCAGCCAACAAGTATTGCGGCTCACCAGCCGATAGAACTGATCCACTTCCTCGGCCAGGTCGTCGCGCAGGTCGGCCAGGTCGTGCATGGCAGCCACAAGATAAGAAACCTGGTCTTTGTGTGAGTCGCGCATGGCCCGCAGGCAGCGGAATAAGGATGCGGGCAAATCGCGGAAAACGGCGTCGAACTCGTCGAACAACAAAACCAGTTGCCGGGTCGGTTGTCGGCACAACAAGGCCATACAGCGCTCGACGGCTCGCTCGGCAGTCAGGACATCACGATCCCGTATCATCTCCCGGTGTAAAGTTTTCATTTCCAGGATCATTTCGTCGGTTATATTCGGTGGGAGGAGTTGCGCCAACAAGTTGTTGAGCAGCATTTCATAAACTCCCCACTCGCTGCGTTCGGTCAGGGAAAGCAGGTTGACCAGCACGAACGTGAAATCAGCCTGCTCCCGGCACAGGTAATATTGTTGCGTGTCGGCGCGCAGCAGGAAACGGATGAAATTGGATTTGCCGGAACCGCGTAAGCCAACGATACAACCACATTGTCCGGCCCTGATCCAATCCATCACCTGACGTGTCTCGACAGCGCGATAGGATGGTGAGTAGCGTTGATGATCTTCCATTACCACTCATTATACGGAGATCGCATCAGGAAACCCCTTTCATTTTGGTTTCCTTTCCGTAGTGTAATGCGGGTTGAGCTTAATCCTTACGGTAATGAAGTGGCATGTTCCCCTATATCAAACCGCCCGCGAGGTTTGGTTATCCCTAACCCGGACAAGCCGGAAGAAAAAAACCTTTAACCACGACCCCCTACGGGGGCAAGCGCCACCAAGTCACCAAGCCTTGAAGAAAAACCAAAGAATTCTTCGTGACTTCGTGACTTTGTGGTTAATTTTCTTGCTTTTTGCCCGCCCTGGGATGCTGTGGGCCAGGGTGCAAGGATTTAACTGCCAAGTTTCTAAAAAGGGGCGCAGGCGGCAGGATATGGTGAAACTACACTTAACTGTGGAGACCTTTTGGAAGGCACAACATCGTCCCGATCTCTGTCGCTTTGGCGCCAACCGTCTGACCCGGTGAAAAGTCGGGGGGTGTTTATCCATGCCCGAGTTCGCCAACAGTATCTTTAAGAAGGGCGCGTGTGAAACCCTGGCACCCCTACAGATTTGAAAATCTC
>JBARBA010000467.1:0-3556 GCA_049792555.1 Anaerolineales bacterium | reverse complement strand
GATGTTCGGTTTGGGCCTCGCTTTTCTGGTAATTGTCAGCTTGGTGGTCGCAGGCGTCATCTTGCTGACCAAATCGCAGACGAACAATCACAGTAAATAGTTGTGGTTTCGATACGGCGGCAGAACTGCACTGCCGCCTACTCAACCACCAATACATAGCAGCAAAATGTTCAGGCTTTGGAAGTTCACCATGCTCCCGAAGCCTGTTCTTGATACAATCATCCTATGACTAATTCTCCCAACAAAATCCGTGTCCTGCTGGCTGATGACCACGCCGTTGTCCGGGCGGGGATTCGCCAGTTCCTGGAAACAGCCGGGGACATCCTCGTCGAAGCGGAAGCCGGCGACGGGGCGGAAGCGGTCCGTCTCATCGAGCAGAACCCGCCTGACGTGGCCGTGCTCGATATCCAGATGCCGAAGATGACCGGCATCGACGTCACCCACTGGATCCGCGCGCATTATCGCAGCCTGGGGGTGCTGATCCTGACGGCCTACGACGACGAACCCTATGCGCTGGGCGTGCTGCAAGCCGGGGCGAACGGTTACGTGCTGAAAACCGCCGCGCCGGACGAGATCATCCAGGCCGTGCGCGACGTGCGCGCGGGCAAATCGGCGGTGGACGCGCTCATCGCGCAGAAACTGGTGGCGCGCATGGCGCATCCGCCCGCCGCGCCGGTGGATGTTCTGACCGAACGCGAGGCCGAAGTGTTGACGCTGGCGGCCAAAGGTTTTACCAACAAGGCCATTGGGGTGCAGTTGGGCATCAGCGACCGCACCGTGCAGGGACACCTGGCGCACATTTTCGACAAGCTGCAAGCCGCCAGCCGTACCGAGGCGGTCATGCGCGCCGTGTCGCTGGGCTGGATTGCGCAAGATATTGCCACGGTGGACGAATGAACCCGCGCCCCGACGAACCCAAACCCGCCCCCATCTGGCAGGGACTTTCCACGCAGATGTTCCTGTTGGTGATCCTGCCGTTTGCCGTGCTGGCGCTGGCCGCCACCCTGATGAGTCTGGGGCTGCACCAGAACGCCATGCGCGCCATGTCCGCTGAAAACGATACACATACCGTTGAAATGGCGGCTCGTTTCATGGAAAGCAAAATCCAGGCCGAGCAAGAGATCGTCTCAGCGCTGGCGTTGTATCTGGCATTGCAAAACGGCTCGGATACCGGGAAACGTTCGGCGTTTGCGCAACAACATGATCTCACAGACAAAAATCTGGCTTACCTTTCGGCGCAGGGCAAAATTTTGGCTTTTTCGGGCACGTCCGCAGCGCAGGATGTCTTGCGCAGCCTGTCGCCATATCCCAACAAGATGCAGGTGGTAAGCAACGCCAACAAGCGATGGTATCTCTGGCAGTCGGCAACCGTCGAGACGGGCGGGACGGCAGTGAGCCTTGCTCCGTTAGACTTAATGGTTCTAAAATCACTGGGCATGTCTGGGAACATGGCAGACATGGGCGACTCGGCAATTTTTCTGGGAGACGCCAGGGGACAAGTGTTGGTCTTTTTTCTGGGGGACAAAGCCTGGAACAGCAACCTGGCAACGCATCTGAGCGCGCCTGCCGAAGCGTTGCGCGGCGAAAGCGGGTTTACCTACGTCCAGGCTGGAGGCGTGGAACACGTGATGGCTTACAGCCCGGTCTCGCCAGGCGGTTGGGTATTGGCAACCGAGGGACCCTGGGAAAGCGCGAACACGCCGTACCTGCGCCTGACGCAGTTTGCGCCGCTGATCCTGCTGCCGCTGCTGGCTTTCACGCTGGTGGCGCTGTGGTTCAGCCTGTCGCAGATCATCGGGCCGCTGCGGCGGCTGGAAACGCGCGCCGCCGAACTGGCCTGGGGCGACTTCGCGGCCATCGAGCAACCCGCCGGCGGGGTGCGCGAAATCACGCAGCTTCAAAATACGCTGATCCACATGGCGCGCAAGGTGCAGGACTCGCAGCAAAGCCTGCACGATTACATCGGCGCAATGACGCGCGGGCAGGAAGACGAGCGCCGCCGCCTGGCGCGCGAACTGCACGATGAGACGCTGCAATCGTTGATCGCCCTGCGCCAGCGCGTGCAACTGGCGCAGATGAAAACCAAAGAGGCCGACTCGCAAAAATCGCTGGCCGAACTGGAAAGCCTGTCGAGCAGCACGATCGACGAACTGCGCCGCCTGACGCGCGCCCTGCGCCCGATTTACCTGGAAGACCTGGGCCTGGTGACTGCGCTGGAGATGCTGGCGCGCGAGGCCGCCCCGCTGGAAGTGACCTTCTTGCGCGAAGGGATCGAGCGGCGTCTGGATGCGGCCGTGGAACTGAGCCTGTTCCGCATCGCACAGGAGGCGCTCAACAACGTGGCACACCACGCCGCAGCGACCCAGGCATGGGTGCGCATCAACTTCCAACCGGAGGCGGTGACTCTCGAAATCGGCGACAACGGCCACGGCTTCGTCCCGCCCCGCAGCCCGGCGGAGTTCGCTCCCGGCGGTCACTACGGCCTGTTGGGCATGCACGAGCGCGTCGAGTTGATCGGCGGCAAGCTGACGATTGAATCCGCGCCCGGCAAAGGCACACATCTAAAGATTCATCTTCCCGCGGTTGCCATTTCCCCGGAGAAATAGAGGAGCCAAACATGAGCGGTTTTAATATGCAAAGATTTGATGCGGCGGGCCAGGCGTTTGAGATCGACCCCGTATGCAAAATGGAAGTTGACCCAAAGAATCCGCCGTTCAAGACGGTGTATCAAGGCAAGACCTATTATTTTTGCGCGGAGGTATGCAAGCATTTATTTGAAAGGGAACCCCTCAAATACGTCGCTGCGCCTGCGTCGAACGGAGAAACATACCCCCGGCAACAAGAATAATCAACGCTCCTCCCCCAAGTGGCGGAGACAAACACTCCCCGGTCAGCGGTTATGGCCGGGGAGTGTTTGGTGTAGGATTACTTTACACCCTGCGTCTGTAGAGCAGAATGGCCCCAAAAGCTGCCTGCGCTGCGGACAGACTTTATCGGTAAAAGGAAAGACAAAATGCAAAAAGTTAACTGGCTGATCGTTGGCGCCATAAGCGCCGTTGTCGTTTTGCTCTTGTTTGGAGGCGGCATGGCGATGGGCGGCGGGGGCATGATGAATACTTGGGGCAATGGCGGATACGGCATGATGAGCAACTGGGGATACTCTCCCTTTGGTTGGGTTGGGATGCTCTTCATGGGATTGGTCGCTATCGGTGTTGTTGTGCTGGTCGCGCTTGGCGTCGTCTGGCTCGCGCGCAAGACCGGCAACTCCACGCCGCCATCTTCTTGAAAATGAAAAACCGCAATGGCGTAAACAATGCTCATAGGGTATAACTTGTTTGAATATGCTCGCTCAACAGGCTTGACCGCCAGCCCACTGCGCTAACCCAATCAAGGCTCTTCCGTTTTGCTGTGAAAGCTCACCACCCAGCCGCCAGGAATTCAAGGTTTTTCGGCCAGAAAACTTCGCGGCTTCGTGGTTAATGCTCTTGACTCTGGGAGAGCCGTCCGTTATTAACCCAACAAGGAAAAAACCAATGCTAAAAGTAATAGACCCCGT
>JBARBA010000466.1:0-3388 GCA_049792555.1 Anaerolineales bacterium | reverse complement strand
GATATGGGGGAAACCACGCTAATTTACAGAGGGCCAAATTTATTCTCTCTGCTCCCCCAACAGCCCCTTCTGCGCGGCGACGGCGATGGCGGCGGCGCGCGAATCGACGCCGAGTTTGCTGTAGATGCTGGCCAGGTGCGCCTTGACGGTGCGCTCGGAGATGCCAAGCTGGGCGGCAATCTCTTTGCTGCGCCCGCCGCGCGCCACGGCTGTGAGTACTTCCTGCTCGCGTTCGGTCAGGTTGGCGGGGTTGCCGGGTTTTGATTCGGACGAAGGCGCATTCGTAAGCGAGAGCAGGCGCGCCATGATGTCGGGCTTGAGCAGGGTTTCGCCGCGCGCGGCGGCGCGGATGGCGTCGAAGAGCGTGGCGCGGTCGGTGTCTTTGAGCAGGTAGCCATGCGCTCCGGCTTGCAGGCCGCGCAGCATCAGGTCATCTTCGTTGAAGGTGGTCAGGATGACGACGGCGACCTTAGGCTGTTCGGCGCGCAGGCGCTCGATGGCGGTCAGGCCGTCCATGTTGGGCATGCGCAGATCCATCAGCGCCACGTCGGGCGTCAGTTTTTGGCACAGGCTGACAGCTTCCGCGCCGTCGCAGGCTTCGCCGACCAGTTCGAAATCGGGTTCGGTCTCGAGGATCAGGCGCAGGCCCTGGCGGATGATGAGGTGGTCGTCGGCGATCAGGATTTTGATCATAGATAAAGTTGTCCACAGATTTCGCAGATTTTCGCACACCTGTCCCGGCGTCCCTTCGGGAGATTTTTTTGGGGGAGTATTCCAAACATCTATTTAGCCTCCCCTAACGGTATTTCGATCTTGAGGAGCGCGCCGCTGCCATCGCTGTGGATTTCGAGGCTGCCGTTGACGAGGCGGACTCTTTCGCGGATGCCCAGCAGGCCATAGTGACCGGGCGGGATGGCGGACGGGTCAAAGCCTACGCCGTCGTCCCGGACCGTGACCGAGAGGCTTTTGTCCGCGCCCTGGAGGCTGACGGTCACGTTGCGCGCCCGGGCGTGGCGCGCCACGTTGGTGAGGGCTTCGGCCACAGCGCGGAGCACGGTCTCTTTAACGGGATCAGGGATCGGGGGAGTGGGATGCGGCTGGTAAACGCAGGGGATGCCAGTGGCGTTTGTAAAACGGGAGGTTTCCAGGCGCAGGGCAGAGTCCAGATCATCCAAAGAAGGTTGGCGCAGGTCGTCGATGGCGCGGCGGGCATCGGCAAGCGTGGCGCGGGCCTGCTGCATGGCGTTGGCAAGGATGGAGCGCGCCTTTTCGGCGCGGTTGCCGGCCAGGTGGGCGTCGGCGGCTTCGAGTTGCAGGATGAGACCGGCCAGGCCCTGCGAGAGGGTGTCGTGCAGTTCGCGGGCCATACGCTGGCGTTCGGCCAGGATGGTCAGGTCTTCGACGCGGGCGGAATATTCGGTCAGTTGGCGGTTGGCGGCTTCGAGTTCGGCGGCCAGGGCCTGGGCCTGTTCGCGGGCTTCGTTTTGCCGGTTGTAGAGCGTGACGTACATGCTGACAAAGACAACGATGGGAATGGCGCCCAAGAGCCAGCCCGGCGAAGTTCCTGGGCCTGCGATGAAGGTGAAGCAGACGGCGGAGAGCGCCAGGTAATAAAGCACGGTCAGGATGCGCCAGCGGTTCGATTTGAGGATGCCGACGGTCTCGCCGGTCAGCGCCATGTAGAGCGCAAAGATCATGCCGATGTTGTGCGAGATGGTAATGACCGCAAAAGCCAGCGCGCTTTGAATGAAGATGTACCAGAGGATGCCCCCGCGTTTTTCGATGATGCGGCTGACGTTCCAATGGACGATGATGTGGGTGAGCAAAAGAACGGTAAAAGGAATCACCAGCCAGGAACTTCGCAAGACCGGGTTGTCCATGAGCGTCAAAATGTAGATGCCGGCCAGGACGGCTGTCATGAACGTGAAGAAGATGCGATAATCGTGTTCGACGCGGAAAGGGGAGTCAGGGCGTGGGTTCATGGTACACGGATTGTATCCGATCCTGGGTTTCGCTGCCATTGTTCGAGGGGACAGTGTACGAAAGGACAATGTCCGTTTTCCCAAAGGCGCAATAGGTGCAAAGTGGGGGAATGCTTATACTGGGGGCAATGAAAGTTCGATCCACAGATTTCGCCGATTTTCGCAGATAAATCAAAAAATCTGTGGAATCTGCGAAATCTGTGGATAAAAAATAAGGAGTGTCTATGAATGCCATCGAAGTGAAAAATCTCAAGAAGTCGTTTGGCGAGCTGCAAGCCGTGCAGGGCGCGAGTTTCTGCGCGGAGAGCGGCGAGGTGTTGAGCTTGCTCGGCCCCAACGGAGCGGGGAAAAGCACGGTGATTTCGATGCTTGCGGGGCTGCTTGCGCCCAGCGAGGGCGACGCCTTCATTATGGAGCATTCGGTCACGAAAGAACCGGCAGCCGCCAAAGCCAGCTTGGGGGTGGTGCCGCAGGATATTGCGCTCTATCCCGATCTTTCGGCGCGCGAGAACCTGGTCTTTTGGGGCAAGATGTACGGTCTGCGCGGCGCGGCGCTGAAAGCGCGCGTGGACGAGGTGCTGGGCGTGATCGGGCTGGTCGACCGCCAGAAGGACCACGTCGGCAAGTTTTCAGGCGGGATGAAGCGGCGCGTCAACATCGGCGCGGCGCTGCTGCACAAGCCGCAGGTCATCATCATGGATGAGCCGACGGTGGGCATCGATCCGCAGTCGCGCCGCCACATTCTCGACAACGTCAAGGAACTCAACCGCCAGGGCATGACCGTGCTCTACACGACGCATTATATGGAAGAAGCCGCCGAGCTTTCCAGCCACATCGCCATCATGGACGCGGGCAAGGTGATCGCCTACGGCACGCACGACGAGTTGCTCAAAACCGTCGGCGGGCAGACGCGCATCGACATTACGCTCAACACCGAGGCCGGGAAAATCCTGGACGACTGGCGGGCCACCGAGGGGGTGGACAAGATCGACGCGACCGACGGCAAGGTCACTGCGCTGGTGGACGATTCCAACCAGGTGCTGCCGCGCTTGTTCGAGGCCGCGTCCAGGCTGGGGGCGCGCATCACGTCGGTGGATATTCAGGAGCCGAACCTTGAAGCGGTTTTCCTGCACCTGACCGGGCGCGCTTTGCGTGATTAATAACTTTCTCTACCGTACAGTTGAAAAAGAGAACGCGGATTTTTGCGGATTAAGCAGATTTTCGCGGATAAACATCGAAAAAATCCGTGAGAATCCGCACCATCAGCGTTCATCCGCGTTCTTTTTTAGGTCGTCGCGCATAAATCTACGGTAGAAAATAATAAACGTTACTCAGCCACCTCAATAAATTTGTCATTGCGAGGGCGTCAGCCCGAAGCAATCCCGTCTAACCTGCAAACAATTGTT
>JBARBA010000465.1:0-1751 GCA_049792555.1 Anaerolineales bacterium | reverse complement strand
TGCTGGCCCTGGCCGAACCCGATTACCTGCACCGCGTCGACCGTCCGCAGGCGCTCGTTCCAATGGGCCGCCTGCAAACCGAGTCGCTGCGCAGGCAGGGCGCGGACCCCTCCCTGGGCCTGCGCCTGGCAGGCCTGTTCCGTCAGGCGGGCATCGAGATCATCGAAACGGGGCCGCTCAAAGCGCAGGACAACCCCACAGACGGGGGAATGGAATGGGCTGTGCTGGAAAACGACCTGGCGGGCCTGACAACGGACGAAGAACTCAAACGCTGGCAATCCATTGACGAGCGCGCCCGCGCGCAGGGGCAGCGCGTGCTGTTTATCCCAACCTATTTTGCTTTTGGCAGGGTTGCGTAAACCTGCCGATCCATTTTCTTTTCCCCACACTGGACGCACACCCCCGTATGGACGCAAACGACCCCACCGCAATGCGGGCACGTCCAGCGGGCCTGTTCCTGCCGCAGGAAAACATCCATGCCCACAGCCTGGATCGTTTGCAGGTTTTCGATCTCGCTCATGGCATACTTGGCGCGATAGCGCTTGTCCAACTGTTCCAACCGCGCGCAAGGAAATTGGGCGCATTCGAAACAAAAGCCGGCCTGGCATTCTTTGAGACCGTCACAGTGTTTAATGCGGCAATGGACGCAATGCGGCGATTTGTTCTGGTCGTCCCCGTTGCAGCCGGGGCAGGGTTTGCGCTTGCGCAGGTGCGCGCGACAAACTCCGCAGTTCATGCCGCAGGGGGCGATCAAAGAGGCTTGGATGACCGATTCGATATTCACGGAAAATCTCCTTCCTTACGGCTTGGGATGCGCGACAAAGAATTCCCAGATCAACTGCGTGGCGGAGATGGTCGTGTTGCCGAATAGCTCCAGCACAAAGCGCGGCGCGCCGCTGATTCGGTTTTTGATCAGGATGTTATTCATGGGGAGAATGGAGCAAAGAGAACAGTAAAAGGCGGGGTTCGCTCTTTTAGCGAAGCCAGTTCTCAAGTGAAAGGCCGACGATGCGCTGGTAATGCGCCTCGTTGTTCGTGACCACCGCCATCTTCTGCTCCAAAGCAGTAGCCGCAATCAAGATGTCCGCGTCACCAATCAGTGCGCCGCGCTGGTGAAGGTCGGCATAAATTTCGGCAGCCCACACCACAATCGCATCCGTGAGTGGAATAATCACACTGGCGCGGCAAAGTTGATCAAAAGCCGCCAGTTGGGCCGTCGCTCTTTTGGTATACAGGCCGCGTAATATCTCGTAGCGGGTAATGATGGAGAAAGTCAAGTGTCGATGCGCAGCCAGATAGACCCGCGCGCGAGACATCGCCGCCGGTTGTTGGCGCATCACAGCCGAAAGAATATCCGTATCCAGGAGCGCCGGAGCAATTGCGATGCTCATGCGGCATCGCCGAAGAAATCCCGCCGTTGAAGCGCAATTTGCTCAACTTCGGCAATATCGGCGGGAGAAAACCCGGCATAGACGCCTGTGGCGAGCGCAAGAATTGCTTCGGGCGACTCTTCTGTTTCGACCACCAGCCGGACTTGTTGTCCATCGCTTAACGGGATATTCAATGGCTGTAATAAGCGAAACGTGCCGTGTTCAAAAATGGCTTCCAGTGTTTCAGTTGTCATTTGGGCTTCCTTTCCTGGGTTGCGAAATCGAGATCGTGGATTGCGCTACAAATAGTATAGCATTTTTTCGACGCGTTGGCTTGAAATCTGCCGGCGGCGAGTGGACAGTTTGCGCCTCGTCCCGGGG
>JBARBA010000464.1:0-3425 GCA_049792555.1 Anaerolineales bacterium | reverse complement strand
GCCTTGCGAGTTTTTGACGATTCGCCGTGCGCTGTACAGTTGCCTGGACAGGGGAAGGCCTGCGCCAACGGTGAATAACAAACGACAGCCATCCCGCGAGGGGTGGCTGTCGGCATTTGGGGGCGGGGAATTGCAGGGTATTTTCAGCGGGATTTGGATGCCACACAAACAGGTTTTGCCTGTATACTTAATGTACCGAGGATCATCATTCCATGGACAATACCGCACACCTGACCGCTTTGAGCCAACATTTCAGCCGCGAGGCGCTGAACGCTTTCCTGCGCGCTGCCAGCGGCGGGTTTCGCCCTGAAAGCGAAGATTTAAGCCGCCAGGTGGAGAATGCGCCCGCGGTGCGCGATCTTTTCAAGCTGGGGCAGATCGATTTCGGCGACGGTACGCGCCTGGTGGTGTTGGCGGGGCAGGTGGAAAACGAACTGAGTTCGCAGAGCGGCAAACAAAAACAGTACGAGATTGCCAGGAAGGTTCTGCAACAGCATTATTACGACGCGGGGGTTTTTGTGTTTCACGACGCAGCGGGGCATTTTCGCTTTAGTTTGATCACGGCGCAATATCAGGGCGCAAAGCGCGAGTTCAGCCATTTTCGGCGTTACACCTATTTCGTTGCGCCCGATCAATCGGCGCGCACGTTCATCGAGCGCATCGGCAGGGCCGATTTTTCGAGCGTCGAGAAGCTGCTCGAAGCGTTCAGCGTCGAGCCGGTCACCAGGGAATTCTTCCAGGAATATCGCAAGATTTTCGAAGAAGCCGAAGCAACGATTGAGGCCGATTGGGGCGACGAGCAGAAGCGCCTGTATACGCAGCGTTTTTTCAACCGCATGATGTTCATTGCCTTCCTGGAGCGCAAGGGTTGGCTGCGCTTCGAGGCGGCCTCGGGGCGCAAGGACTACCTGCGCGCGCTCTTCGCCGATTACCGCGCCAACGCAGGCGAGAAGCGCGCGGGCTACTTTCACAAATCGCGCTTGAACACGCTCTTCTTTCGCGGGCTGAACAGCCCGCAGGGCGACAGGCTGCAAAGCGACCCGCGCTACAAGATGTTCCGCGACCTGATCGGCGACGTGCCCTATTTGAACGGCGGCCTGTTCGACGAGGAGCCGGACGACATCGACGGCCCGCTCTTCCCCGACGGCGTGGTTGCAAAAATCCTGGGCGACCTGGTCTACAAGTTCAACTTCACCGTGACCGAATCGACGCCGCTGGACATCGAAGTGGCCGTAGACCCTGAGATGCTGGGGCGCATCTTCGAGGAACTGGTGACGGGCCGCCACGAGAGCGGCTCGTATTACACCCCCAAGCCGGTGGTGGCCTTCATGTGCCGCGAAGCGCTGAAAGGCTATTTGCAAACCGCCGTAGGACGAAATGAATTTCGTCCTACGGCTGACGGCGAGAGCGCCGAAGCCATCGCCCGCTTTGTGGATCAGAATGACCCCGCCGCGCTGCGCAACCCCGAACGGACGCTGGGCGCGCTGAAAGCCGTCAAAGTGTGCGACCCGGCCTGTGGATCGGGCGCGTACCTGTTGGGGATGCTGCACGAACTGCTCGAACAGCGCGAATGTTTGTTTGCCGCGCACGTGGCGGACGCCGCCAAAATTTACGACCGCAAGCTGGAGATCATCCAGAACAACCTGTACGGCGTGGACCTGGACCCCTTCGCCGTCAACATTGCGCGCCTGCGCTTGTGGCTCTCGCTGATCGTGGACTACGAAGGCGAGACCCCGCCGCCGCTGCCCAACCTGGATTTCAAGATCGAGCCGGGCGACAGCCTGACCGCGCCCGACCCTTCGGGCGGCTTGCAGCCGGATATGTTCCGTTATGGGCAGGTGCAGGAGTTCCTGCGCCTGAAGAACGAGTTCATGGGCATTCACGCCGGTTCGGACAAGAAGAAGGAACTGGCGGCGCAGATCACCGCCCTGCGCGAGAAGATTAAAGAATGGGCGCACCCCCGTCCCGCGAAATTTATTTCGCAAGCGCAGCCCGGACGAAATGAAATTTCGTCTAACAGCTTCGACTGGCAGGTGGATTTCGCCGAAGTCTTTGCGCCCGAACTGGCCGAGAGCACCCTGGGCGGCCAGATGGCCGGGATCGTCAACAACGCCGGCGGGCAAATGGAAATGACCCCCGCGCCCAAGCCGGGCGGTTTCGATATTGTGCTGGCCAACCCGCCGTATGTGCGCCAGGAATTGTTGGGGGTTTACAAGGAACAATCGCTCAAGCCGGTCTATCCCGAAGTGTATAGCGGCACCGCCGATTTATACGTGTACTTCTATGCCCGCGCGCATCAACTCTTGCGAAACGGCGGCGTGGCCTGCTTTATCTCTTCCAACAAATGGCTGCGGGCCGGTTATGGTGAAAAACTACGGCAACATTTGCTGGATGCGCAAGCCTTTTTGTTGGTGGCAGATTTTGGCGACCTCCCGGTATTCCAATCGGCGACAGCCTATCCTTGTATTTTCGTGTGGAAAAAAGCACCTCGTCACAATACGCCAACAACCTGGGCAGTTATCGAAAATTTAGAGGAATGTTATGCCAAAGGGATTGCTGAATATGTTTCCCAAGTTGCCCAGATACTACCTGCAACACAATTTGGCAAAGGTAAGGCACGTTTGGCAACCAGCAAAACGGCTGATTTGCATACTCAAATGGAGTCTGGCGCTATTCGTTTAAAAGATTATGTCAAAGGTGGAATCTATCGGGGAGTAATTACAGGTTTGAACGAAGCTTTTGTAATTGATCAGAACACATATAACAAATTTGTCTCAACTAACCAAAAGAACGCTGAAATCCTTAAGCCATTGATTGTTGGAGATGATATTCGCCATTATGAAATGCATTTCAAGGATAAATATTTAATTTGGACTTACGTTGGTGTGCCCATTCAGGAGTATCAAGCGGTTTTCAATCACCTAAAGCAGTTCCAGGGTAAAGCCGAAGCCCGTTGGGATAAAGGCAACTATTGGTGGGAATTGCGAGCGTGTGATTACTACAGTCTGTTTGAGAAACCGAGAATAATTTATCCACAAATTGGTAATGAGGCACGATTTGTACTTGATAAGGGAGAATATTTTCCGCTCAAGACAGTTTATAGCATTGCAAGCGATGATTGGTATTTATTGGGCATATTAAACTCGTCGTCTGCAATGAGTTTTATGATGGAGACCTTTACTAAATTGCGGGGCGGTTACTTTGAGTTTTACACCGACAAAATGGAAACCCTCCCCATCCCCGAAGCGCCGCAAGCCGAGCGCGAGGCCGTGGCAAAGCTGGCCGAGCAGGCGCAAAGCCTGCACGGGCAGCGCCGGGCGCGCGTGGAGCAGTTTTTGCGCGAGATCGGCGTCGATCCGGCGCAGTCCACCAGCCGCAATCCGCTTGAGCAGCCGTGGTCGCTGTCGGAGGAGGAGTTTACCCGT
>JBARBA010000463.1:0-7295 GCA_049792555.1 Anaerolineales bacterium | reverse complement strand
ATCTGAAGGGTTCCAGCAGGATGCGCTGAACTTCCTTAGCCGTCTTTCTGACCATGCAGCCATCGCGATTGCCAATGCCCAGTTATATGCGGAAGTGCAAGCAGCCAACGAAGCAAAGAGCGAATTTGTTTCCTTTGTGGCACATGAATTGAAAAACCCGATGACCTCGATCAAAGGCTATGCCGAGTTGCTTTCGGCCAAGGCAGTAGGCCCGGTTACCGATATGCAAGCCAGTTTCCTTGCCACGATCCGTTCTAATATCGAGCGCATGAAGACAATTGTGGAAGATTTGAACGACAACGCCAAGATCGAGGCAGGCCGTATGCGCCTGGATTACAAAGCCGTGGATGTTGTCGAATTGGTGGACGACACCATTAAATCGACCAAACGCCAGATCGAGGATAAGAAACAGACAATTTCGATTTCGATCAATGAAAACCTGCCTAAAATCTGGGCTGACCGCACCCGCGTTGGACAGGTGCTGATTAACCTGGTTAGTAATGCACATAAATACACCCAGGAAAGCGGCAACATTATCATTCATGCAGAACAAGCCATTAATACCTGGGATCCTCAGGGCGTGCAGCAAGTTGTCCATATTTGGGTGGAGGACAATGGTATCGGTCTCAGCCCTGAAGACCAAAAGAAAATTTTCCAGCGGTTCTTCCGTTCTGAAGATGACCAGGCGCGCAAATCACCCGGCACAGGCCTCGGATTGACCATCACGCGCAGTCTGGTCGAAATGCAAGGCGGGCGCATCTGGTTCGAGAGCGAGTTCCGCAAGGGAACGACTTTCCATTTCACCGTTCCGGTCTCTGAAAACTAAACCCTGAATAGCAAGACACAACATGTTATTCAGATATAAAGGATAGGCCCATGACGATTATCGCCGCAGTTGGACAGGCACAAGCTCTGGACGCTCGCGAAGCCGGTTTGCAAGCTGCTCACCAGGCATTGAACGGCTTGGGTTCAATTTCACCCACACTGGGGATTGTTATTGCGCCCTATCGTTTTGACCCGCAATTGGTTGCCAGTGGAGTCATCAGTATGTTTGCCAACGTGCCGCTGGTCGGTTTCAGTTCTTCCGCAGGTCTGACGAAATTAGGCATACATCCTCATGCGGTGGTGGTTGCTTTTATCGGCGGCGACGACATCCAGGCAGAGTCGCACTGGTTCCCGGCCTACAGTCAGGCCAGCGCCGAGACGGCCATGCGCATCATACAGCTACTCGGCTACGAACAGCAGCGCCCCGCAGAAAGCGTGCTGGTCTTTGCCGATGGATTGAACGGAAACACTGAGGAATTCTGCGCAGCCCTGCCGGTCGACATGCCACTGGTTGGCGGACTTTCGAGCGGTGACGTGCAAAGCCAGACCAGTTACCAAATCGCCGGAACACAGTCTGGCATGGGGGGCATGGCGGCAGCTTTTATACGTGGCAATATCAAGGTCGGCATTGGCTACGGCCACGGCTGGCACCCGGTGGGCAGTCGATTTCGGGTCACACGCTCACGCGGCTTTTGGGTGCGGACCCTGGATGGACGACCTGCATCCGAAAGCTATTCACGCATGTTTGGGAGACCTGCCCGCGAATGGGCGCTCCCGCCGCTCAATCACCTAACCCGTATTTATCCCCTCGGCTTTGAGCAAGCGAATACCGACCAACTACTCGTGCGCTCTCCCGTGCGCGTGGAGGCAGACGGAAGCATTCGCATGAATGCGATGCTGCGCGATGGCAGCGACGGTTACCTGCTAATCGGCAGCCCTGCCGACTGCCATAGCGCTGCGCGGCAGGCCGCGCAGGATGCGCTTGCAACACTGGGGCAAGCCAAACCCGTCTTTGCATTGGCTCTGATCGATGCGGCCTGGCAAACCCTGCTCGAGGCGCAGCCCGGCTCGGAAATCCAGGCCATCCGCGAAGTGCTGGGCGAGGAACTGCCCATCGCCGGCGGATATACGCTTGGGCAAATCGTTCCGGCCAGGGAGAAGGAAGATCATCCCGACTTCCTGAACCAGCACATTGTTGTGGCAGTCTTCGCCGAGAGAAAAGATTAGACTTTTACAAAAAATACGGCCACGCAACACACCATTACCGCTCGTCTCATTATTCACTAAACTTGTTGGTAGAAATTACGAGTAGAAATTTGAGTTCTGGTTTAGCTATTTATGCGGCACTCTGTAAGTACAACCGCCCATCTTTCGATGGGCGGTTGCTTTGGGGAGGGAAGCTATGGCCACGTCCTGCCGTCCAGGCCCGGCGAGGAAATGCCCGTATTGATTGACTCTACTATAGCACGTCTTGAAGCATTTGACACTGGAAAAAATACCAGGTTTTTTGTATCTTCTCATATTTTGGGGTAATTGTTGTTACCGGTGGTTTCGACACCTGCACTCCCGAAGGGACACCGGGACAGGTGTGCGTTCGGTGCAGTGTACGGCGGCGGAACTGCACCGCCGCCTACTCAACCACCGATGATTGGGAAGATACCAGTTTTTTTATTTTCCTTTTACGCCATTTCTGCCGGAGCTTTTGACCGCAGGAAATAGTGTAAGCCCGCATAAAAAATGACGCCAATCACGATCGCGCCAACCAGGTTGTAGCCCGCGTCCAGCACGCCGACGGTAAAGACGGACGGCACAGGCAGGGCCGAGACGGCAGTGTTGACCACCAGCGCAAAGACGTTATTGGCAATGTGCATACCGATTGCCAGTTCCAGGCGGTTGTCTTTGAGAGTCACCAGCGCAAAGAGCAGCCCGACCGCCAGGTAGCCGCCAAGCGAAAGCAACGTATCCACCTGCGCTTCGGGGTTGCTGATATGCAGGAGCATGAAGACCAGGCTGGAGACAACCACCGGAATCCAGGCGCGGCGGGTGAGCAAGCCGAGACCCTGCATGATGTAGCCACGCGTGAGCAACTCTTCCGATGCGGCCTGGAAAGGGACCAGGATCAGCACCACAGGCAGGAATTTCAGCGTTTCGAGTAAGTTAAAGGTGAACCGGTAACGGCCCGGATATAGAAGCGACTCAACAACGCAGCCCAATGCGCCCAGCGCGCCAAAGGCCAGGAAGCCAACGACCATGCGTTTCCAGTCGATGCGCGCAAACGGGGTAATCAGTGAAATCACCGGGCGTTGGTGGATGAAGCGCACGGCCAGCAGCAAACCCGCCAGCAGCGGCAGGAAGCTCAAGAGCAACACCGTCACCAGCAGCAACGGGTCGACTCCAAGTATCTGACCGGTGTTTGGGTCCATGCTGAGACGAGCGCCCTTGCCAAACAAGCTGCCAGCCAGCAGGAAAATCATCAAGACAGCCGTCCCGCCGATCCAGAAGAACAGGATCAGTGCGGTGGACAGGAGATAGCGCCACCATTCGTTTTTGCCGCGCCGGGCCAGATCGAGGAAGCTGGTTTGCACGGCTTAACGGCCCGCAGGCGCGCTGCGGGCAATCGCCAGCAGGTCGCACAAAATGGCGTAGCCGGTGGCCAGCCGTCCGGAGCCGGGACCGATCAGGGTCACGTCGCCCAACAGGGCGGTGGTAAAAGTCACAGCATTGGTCACGCCGCCGACGGAGGCCAGGGGGTGGCTGAACGGCAGCCGGGTGGGACGCACGCTGGCTTTCACGCCGTCCGCCGTTCTTTCGACGCTGGCGATCAACTTCCAGCGCTGGCCCTCGGCCCGGGCCGAGGCAATATCCGCCGGGGTAAGCCGGGTAATGCCCTGGCGGTCGACGTCCTTCATCGTAAGGGGCACTCCCATCAACACGTTCGCCAGGATGACGACTTTCCCGGCGGCGTCGAAGCCCTCCACGTCGCCGGTTGGGTCGGCTTCGGCGTAGCCCTGGGCCTGAGCTTCGGCCAGGGCCTCGGCGTAGGGAGCGCCGTTTTCCATTTGGGTCAGGATGTAATTGGTGGTGCCGTTGACGATGCCCTGCACGCGGCTGATGCCCGCCGCGCCGAGCAGTTCCGCGCCCAGCCGCATGGTGGGGGTGCCGCTCATCACGGTGCCTTCGATGCCGATCTGTACGCCCTTACGGCGGGCCAGGGCGCTCAATTCGGGATAATGCAGGGCGATGGGGCCTTTGTTAGTGGTAACTGCGTCCAGGCCGCGCTCCAGCGCCTGGCGGATGTGGCTGGCGGCCGGTTCGCCGGTTTTCAAGTCGGTGTAGCTTAATTCGACGATGGCGTTGGCGTTGCTGGCGGCGATGGTTTTGTCCGCGTCCCAACCGTGGGAGGCGGCTGGCAGCGTATCCAGGCTGCGCCCCGCCAGGACCGCGTCCAATAAAGCGGCGGGGTCCAGGCCCTCGGGGTCGCAGGCGCTGCCCTTGAGCGGGTCGCTGACCGCCACGATGATTAATTCAATACCAAACTGCCGGGCCAGCGCAGGTCCCTGGTCGCGCAGGATTTGGGCAAAGCCCTGCCCCACGTTGCCAAATCCGATGAGTGCCAGTCGATATGAACGCATGTTACTGCCTCCGTGTGCAAGATTGGGCCAAGTATATCAAGGAATGGGAGGGATGGTTGTGTGTTGCGTATTGCGTATTTCGTGTTTCGTATTGCGTATTGAAGGTTTATATCATCCCGCAGCGCAGCGGAGGCAGCACGGTATCTCCTCAATATTTTGGAGAAATTGTCGTTACAGGTGGTTTCCCCTTGCCGGGGACTACGCGGTACGGCGGCGGGATAGCACCGCCGCCTACCCTTCGACAAGCTCAGGGCACCGCTCAACCACCAATTGTTGAGATGTCACAAATGGAAAGGGTGTGTTTCAAATGAGTTGAGACAAATCCGTATTGCGTGTTGCGTATTCCGTTTTGAAGGTTTACGCAATACGCAAAACGCTACATTTTGGGAGTCTTCAACTGAAATGAAGCACACCCAAATGGAAAGGCAATTGAATAATTCCCCGCAAAAAAAACCGCCCGCATCCCATCAGGGGCGGGCGGGCTTCGATATTCGTATTCGTTCAGACTTCGATCAGTTTCTTAAGGGCCGCGTTGCCGGTGTCCAGCGCGCCTTTGAGCTGGCTCTTGACCATCTCTTCCATGCCGGGGAATGGACCGGCCATCACGACCGCGTCCATGCTGGTGGTCAGCTTCGTGCCGCCGCCGGAGGGTTCCAGGGTGTAGGTGTTTGTGACCGGCGAGGCGGGCGGGGCGGCCAGGGTCTTGATCGAAAACTTCTTATTGGGTTCGATGGCCACGATCTCGGTCTCGGTGTTGAAATTGCGTCCCATCACCTGGCCCTGGGTGATGTAATGCGTTCCGACGGCGAACGGCCCGTTCAGGGTAATGGACGTGATGCCGGAGTTCTGCGCTTTCAGGTTTTCGAGGTTGGTCAGGAAGGCAAAGACGGTTTCAACCGGGCGGTTGATCTCGATGGATGCAGCGATAACAGTCATATTTCATCTCCATTCTGTGAAAGACGGATAGGATAAAGCATGTCCGATTATAATGTCTCAGGCGGGGGAGTCAATCGATGAGGGCCGTACGGTAGTACTATCCTTTGACGCGCGCATTCATGTGTGTACCGGGAACAAAAGGATGCTCGTAGATTTTGATTTTTCTATTTTCAATTTGCCGCCGCATCAAGTCGTTTAATTTTTCCGAGGTCATGATCGCCACCCGCTTGTTCTTTCCGGTAAACGCATATGTGTGACCATTCGTTTCAACATATTCGACTTCATCCCAATCGATCCTAAAGCGTCCGTAAAAGGTGTTGACCAGGATGTACTGATCGCTCATTTCCACGTAGGTGACTGCGGCAAGCCAGGGCAAAACGCAAAAGAAACCAAAAAGCAAAGAGCCGATCCAGGCGTCATTGGCCGGTTGCAGGATCCATAAAAAGAGGAACACGACCGCCATCGCCAGGGCCAGCGCGGCAACGATCCGCACGATCCAGAGAAACAACCCGTGTATGCGTGTTGTGACGATTTGTTCAGTCATGGTTCTCTCCTTATCAAATTTCGAGCTTCTGCGTGATGCCATCCCGGCGAGCCGCCTGCCCGGGTTGTTTTAGGGAACGCTTCTTCCAGCCGTTTTTCCCTGACTGGCTGTACTTCGGTCTCTCCTTAGTGTACTTCGGTCATTCCTACACGTACTTCGGTCATTCCTACGTGTACATTGGTGATTCCTACATGTACTTCGGTCGTTCCTACACGTACTTCAGTCATCCCTACGTGTACTTCGGTGATTCCTACACGTACTTCGGTCGTTCCTACATGTACTTCGGTCGTTCCTACATGTACTTCGGTCGTTCCTACACGTACTTCAGTCATTCCTACATGTACTTCGGCGATTCCTAAGCGTTCTTCGGTCATTCCTAATTGAAAGGCAAAAACGCTTTTAGCGGCAGCGATAGCGCCATGCCCGGTGTTGGTTCTTTGGAAATCTCTGTGGTCTACCGCCAATTGTACGTCGAAATAAATTTCGACGTACGGTTTCTCCGCCGAATGTGGATGATACCACGGTAATTTTGAAAGAGCGCTGGTTTTCAGACATCGCAAAGCTGGAAAACCCGGTAAAATGGCTGGAAGAGGCGCTGAAATGAACACTGAACATTTAACGCTCCATCAAATCCGAACGGTCGGTATGGAAGCCCTGCTGCGCGAACTCGGCCCGGCCGGGATGATCCGTTTTATGCAGCAATACGAAACCGGCAGCGGCGACTATACCGTCGAGCGCCGCAAAGGCTTGCCGAAACGAAGCGTAAGGGAAATTGGCGCAGAGATCATCGCAGAACGCCAGAAAAAAGCCGGGGAGGAAGAATAAGACCCTTGTTCAAATGAACAGGGGTCTTTGCTTTAAAAAAGAGTGCTTTGGGGCAAGCACCCGCTATTTTTCGATATTGCCGCTTTTCATGACATTTGCCTGGCTGGACTCATCGATTTCCCAGGGACCCTTCTCGTTCTCGCGCAGGTCGTTGTTCTCGAACGTGCCGCCGCCGGAGGCATGCACGTAGATTCCACGGCCTTTATTCTTGGTGATGCGGTTACCGCGCACAATGGGCAGGCCACCTTGTTTCACTTCCAAGCCCGTCGAAGCATTGGCAAAGATATCGTTGTCTTCCAGCGTGCCTCTGCCGTTTTCGGAGACAAAAATCCCGATTGTTTTTCCGTCATGAATGCGATTGCAATGTAGGATCGGGTCGCCACCTGCTGCTATTGCCACGCCCGTCGCAGTATTTGCAAAGATGTCGTTGTCTTCCAGCGTGCCTCTACCATTTTTGTGGACAAAAATCCCACTTGCTTTTCCATCATGAATGCGGTTACGACGCAAGCGTGGGTCGGCGCTATCATGGATGG
>JBARBA010000462.1:0-4213 GCA_049792555.1 Anaerolineales bacterium | reverse complement strand
ACCCGGGACTCCTGTGGTCGATACAGATGGCAATGTGACATGGCATCCGCAGAAAGTATTGGTTACATCGTCTGACGGAGGCGGAGATGGCTACTATTATTACCAAAACCATTTCACTTTATTCTGGAACGGCACATTACTGTTGCCGGGAAATTATGATAGCAATGGGAACCCCTATTTCGTACAATTGAGCAATGATGAAATATGCAAAATATTAAACACAGCCAATGCAAGCGGCTTTTTTGAAGAACCGAATTATTATGTATTTCGTTTCCAAGGAGCTAGCGGCAGCGGTATCACTATCAATGGCTGGAAATCCAATTCGAGCGCAGCAGAGCTTCTGGATTGGGGAATTTCTGGGGCTCCATATTACAACCCTTTATTTTGTAGCGATTGCTCAATCCCAACAGAAAAAACAATCATTCAGCCCGGGCTTGCAAATATGTATTACTTTTTAAAAAATTATCATCCAAGCAATCCGCAAAAAGTGCCGGTAAAAGAGATCATCCTTGATGTAAACCCTGAGCATAGTGAAAACGAAGCCATCACAGAATGGCCGCTCAAATCCATCTCACTCGATCAATTCATGCAATTAGTCAAAGAGTGTAATGAAAACTCTGCGTGCAGTGAAAAAGGGATGAAATTCAGCGGGGCTATTGCGCAAGAAATCATGGAGAAAATCGGAAATAGCCAGGTATTCAAAAGTGATTTCTTAGGCGCGCCCCTTATTTTTTCAATCGACTACAGACCACAAGCACCGGACCTACCAGCCGATGCCACCCTGACCTGCAACACAAAAACCGAGCCATACGCCATCCTTCCGCTCAACAAAGACAACAAATTCTGGTATTACGCACCAGGCGGCAGATGGGGCGCAGAAGTAGTTGCAGGTCAGAATAAGATACGAGTGGTAAACACTTCAGGATACGAAAAATTCTACGGGTATGACCCTGCATTTTTCGGACAGACATCCATTCAGTTCTATCCGCGCTATTGGTCAGAGGATGGTCAGTTCTTTTATGTCAATATCCTGCGGGGAGATTACACCCCCAATACTTCGCTGGATAATTCCATCGGGTTGGAACAGATTGACGTCAAAAACGAGAAGATCAAATACCTGTTTCTGGGCAAACAAGGACAAAAATTCGCCTACCAACTCTCAAAAGATGGGAAAAAGCTCGCCTATATTCGTCAGGGAGACAACCCGCTCAAACTGGTTGTGATGGACATCGCTTCCGGCGAAGAACACGCCGTCAGCCTGACAATGCCCGATGGAAGCTTGTATACATCTGCGGGGACGCTGATTTGGTCATCCAAAGGCGGCAAAATATATATGACAACAACTTACGAAGAAAATGGGCAACCAAAAACCAACATTCTGGTGGCAGGTACTGACAACCTGGCATTGCGCATTCTATACAAAGCAGACAAACTGATGAAACTCAGAGCAAGTTATACAAGTTTTCAGGCTGCCGAAATTTGCGATATGCAAGCCGTCGCAGACGATATTTGTAAAAACTATCTGGATGCAGAGACAGATGAAGTCAAATAACCATCCCCACAAGAATGTTTGTTCTATATGGTAAAATCGCGCCCATGACCTACGCTGAAACCATCTCCAAACTGATTAATGCCAAGCCCTCCCAGGTGGATGCCACCATCCGCCTGCTCGACGAGGGCAACACCGTCCCCTTCATCTCGCGCTACCGCAAAGAAATGACCGGCACGCTCGACGATGAACAGGTGCGTATTGTCGCCGACGAAGTCGTGCGTCTACGCGGCATCGACGAACGCCGCGCCACCATCCTGGCCTCCATCGAAGAACAGGGCAAGCTCACGGATGAATTGCGCGAAGCCATCAACGCCGCCGAAACCATGACCGCGCTCGAAGACCTCTACGCGCCCTACAAGCCCAAGCGCCGCACCCGCGCCATGATCGCGCGCGAAAAGGGACTCCAACCCCTGGCCGACCTCGTCCTGGCCCAGGCCGCCGACCCGCGCCCGCTCGAAGAGATCGCCGCCGAATACCTGAACGAACAAGTCGCCACCGTCCAGGAAGCCATCCAGGGCGCGCGCGACATCGTGGCCGAAACCATCAGCGACAACGCCGAAGTGCGCCAAACGCTGCGCGAGAAAGCACTCAAAATGTCCCAGGTGGGCGCAGAAAAAGTCGAAGACGCCGCCGACGAAAAGCGCGTCTACGAGAGCTACTACACCTTTAACAACCGCGTCGACCGCCTGCAACCGCACCAGATTTTGGCGCTCAACCGCGGCGAAAAGGAAGGCGTGCTCAAAGTGCGCGTCAACATCGACGAGCGCGACTGGCGCACTGCCATCGAAAACGTCTTCGAAGCCGACATCCTTTCACCCTTCGGCGACGAGTTGATCCTGGCCGAAGAAGACGCCGCCAACCGCCTGCTGCTGCCTTCGATCGAACGCGACGTGCGCCGCGCCTTGAGCGAAAAAGCCGACAACCACGCCATCAACGTCTTCGCCACCAACCTGCGCGCCCTGCTCTCGCTGCCGCCCATGGCCGGCCAAACCGTGCTGGGCCTCGACCCCGGCTTCCGCACCGGCTGCAAAGTAGCCGTCGTCGACCCCACCGGCAAGCTGCTCGATACCGGCACAATCTACCCGCACGAACCCAAAAACGACTGGACTGGTTCGCTGGCCACGCTCGAAGAAATGGTCAACCGCTGCCACGTCACGCTCATCACCATCGGCAACGGCACGGCCTCGCGCGAAACCGAAAAACTGGCCGCCGAACTGACCCGCAACGCGCCCGCCACCAAATACTTGATTGTCAATGAAGCGGGCGCGTCAGTTTACAGCGCCTCGCCCCTGGCCCGCGCCGAATTCCCCGACATGGACGTGTCCATCCGCGGCGCAGTCTCCATCGCCCGCCGGGCGCAGGACCCATTGGCAGAGTTGGTCAAGATCGACCCCAAATCCATCGGCGTCGGCCTGTACCAGCACGACGTGGATCAGGGCGCCCTGGGCCACTCGCTGGATGGCGTCGTCGAAACGGTGGTCAACAACGTCGGGGTCGATTTGAACACGGCCTCCGCCGCGCTGCTGACCCACGTCGCGGGCGTCGGCCCCAAGCTGGCGACCGCCATCGTTTCGTATCGCAATGAAAACGGGCAGTTCAAGGCGCGTACAGAGTTGAAAAAAGTCTCCGGGTTGGGGCCGAAGGCCTTCGAACAGGCGGCGGGCTTTATGCGCATTCGAAACGGGAAAAACCCGCTGGACGCCTCCGCCATCCATCCCGAATCCTACAAAATTGCCGAAGCCGTGCTGGAGCTTGCCGGACTTTCGCCCGCCACGCCGTTAAATGAGCGCAAACCCGCCCTGGATGCGCTGCTCGTTAAGACGCCCCTGGAAAAGTTGGCCGTTGAACTGGCCTGCGGCGCGCCGACGCTCAAAGACATCCTGGAGCAACTCGTGCGCCCCGGCCGCGACCCGCGCGAAGACACGCCCGCGCCCATCCTGCGCTCGGACGTGCTGACGGAGGCCGACCTGGCGATTGGCTTCGAACTCAAAGGCACGGTGCGCAACGTGGTCGATTTCGGCGCGTTCATCGACATTGGCGTCAAACACGACGGCCTGTTGCACAAGAGCCACATCCCCTACGGCACGCTGCTCAAGGTCGGCGACGTGATCAACGTGGAGATTTTGAAGATCGAAGCCGAACGAGGGCGGATTAGTTTGGGGTGGGTGAAGAAGTAGAGAATAGAAAGACGAGAATTGAGAGTAGTGAAACGCCCCGCGGGCATTGTGCGGGGCGTTTCGTTTTCTGGGATGTGTTCATCGATGTTGGGGCCGGATCATGAGCCTGTGGGCGTGGGCGCGGCGGTCACAGGAGCGGCAACCTTGCGCGCGACGGGTTTGCGGTCGCTGACGCGCGTACCACCGACCACTTTATACTGCGACGAGTCGTCGCCGTAAATGGCCTGCACGCCGCGCCGCAGTCGCTTGACCTTGTCCCAGATGTCCTGGCAGAAAGCTTCGCGCTGGGTGCGGGCGTCGGACGACTCGGCGTCGAGCCGGTCGATCTTGGCGCCAATCTGCGCGACCTGGTTCAGGTCGGCTTCGAGCGCTTCGGCGGCCAGGTCGCCGACCTTGAAGGCCGGATCGATGCTGCGCCAGGCTTCCAGCACGGCGCGACCTTGGTCAATGACATCTTTGGGGAACGATTTTGTAGACATATTAC